>JAJTZC010000004.1:9594-38491 GCA_032906705.1 Nitrososphaerales archaeon | reverse complement strand
TCCCTGAGGGAGGCTGCGAAGCTTCAGGAAAAGGGGATGGGATACTTCGATTCGCTGATCTCTGCTCTGGCACTGGAGAAGGACGCCACGGTGATTACACGGGACAAGGTCATCTCTGAAGCTGTGAAGATAACCTGGTGAGGAGACCAAGGTCGATGTCGAGCGGAGAGAAGGGAGCGGTGGCCAACAGGGAGAAGACTTGGGCTCCGTTGCCTTGGAGATAGTGAGTCAGCGGGACTCTCAGTTAGCGGTACGCCTCCAAGCGCGTGAACTTCATGGTTCTTTTCGGAACTTTCCAATTGGAGAGATGAATTAACCACCCCCGTCCAAGGATTCGACGAAAAGTGTAAAGCTGATTCTCCCGCTGGAAGTCTCCAAGCGGGAAGAGCTGGCATTTCGCGCACCAACGCTTTTAAAGAGTGGACAGGCGACGGCAAAGCTTCAGCTCTATGACCGCGGCCTCCATTTGACCAAGCCGGCTTCGTAACCTTTGATTCGTTGGTCTCCAGTTCTGCGAGAAATCGTCTTCATTCCTGGTGGAGGCGCAGGTTCCGTCGGCCTTGACACATGAACGCATGTACCATGCTTGCCTTTCGACATGTTGCAGTTGCAACATAGGACCTGAAAACCCTGTGGATACCCCCGTTTGATTAACCAATCATAGAACGCGTATCCTGCTTGCGCCCTGCCGAAGATTTGCTTGCGATGTTCATTCCCATGTCCTTCTATGTGGTCGATGACTAGGAAGTCGCGTTCTGACTCACCGCAACATGCACACCGGAAGCTCTGGCTGGAATAGTAGCCCAAGACTGACTGTTTCAAAGTTTCCACCCGTCTGTGGAATACGAACTTCTTCATCAGGCGATAATACCCTGGGTTTTTTTCTGCCGCCCTTCTGTCAATCATCTTTCGCTTCTCAGGATTCCTTCTTCGCCACTCCATGCTGTACACTTGTTTCATGACCAGCCTGCAGGAAATACAGTACTTCTGAGGGCCGCTGGTTGGTTGATATGATTGCCCGCACCGGAGACATGCCCTTGGAATAGATGGAACTCCTTTGGTCGTGATACAACATTCCTCGCATTGCTATTAGCTACCCACCCCAAGTTCCAACACTCGCATCTCGCCCTGGCGTCAGACTGTTTCTTCTCAGGGCGTCATTTCGTCGAATTGGCGACAGCCGAATCTTGATTCGAACCAATCCTTTTAAAGCGAAAGCAGGCGGCGAGAAAAACCCGGATTGAGAAGATGAAGTTCCCAAAGGAAATGAACACGTTTTGCCCACACTGTAAACGTCATACCATACATTCGGTCGCCCTATACAAGAGGGGAAAAGAGCGGGCGGGTTCGTGGGGAGCAAGACGCCAAGCAGGGAGAAAGCGGGGTTATGGCGGGCAAAAGTTCCCAGAATTGATACGGACGGCCAAAACCACGAAAAAGGCGACTCTAAGACTAAAGTGCAAGGAGTGCAGCAAAGAGTTGATGAGGAAGGGTATAAGGCTCAGGAAAGCGGAGATTACAGAATGAGGCGCGAAAGAGAGCCGATACCCAAGCAGAAGAGCACGTTCCTTCTCGTCAAGTGCGACGAGTGCGGCACGGAGAAGGTGGTGTTCTCGGCATCGACGAAGAACGTTGGGTGCACAGGGTGCGGGAAGATGCTCACCGAGAGCAAGGGTGGGAAGGCCCTGATCCTTGCCACGATTGTGAAGAAGCTGAGCTAGCCCGACCAAGGACGCGCGAGCATGAGTGATGCAAAGGTTCTGAACTGGCTGCTGCAGGATAACCAGCCGTCGGTGAGGTATCTCACTCTGACTGGGCTGCTTGAAAGGCCCCGGGACGATTCCCAAGTGCGGGCTGCGAAGGAGGCGCTGACGAAAAGGGGGTGGGCAGCCGACATCCTTGCCAAGCAGCGGGCAGGAGGCTGGTGGGTCGAGGAGGGGCGATTGTACAGGCCGAAGTATCTATCCACCAACTGGATGTTGCTAGTCCTTTCAGACCTGGGGTTGACCAGAGAAGACCCGAGGGTCGAGAAAGCTTGCGAGCTCTGGATCAAGCGCTTCGCAAAGCGCGACGGCGGGTTCGGCACCGACGATGCCGAGGTCAGCGAGCTCTGCCTTGTGGGCAATACGGCTAGGGCTCTTGTCAAGTTCGGCTACGCCGGCCACCCGAAGGTGAGGAGCGCCTTCGACTGGCTCGTGCAGCACCAGAAGCCGAATGGAGGATGGCACTGCTGGGGAAAGAACGGTGTTATAGATGGGTGGGAGGGGATGAACGCGTTTGCGGCCCTTCCGCGGCACAAGTGGAACAGGAGCATCAAGCGGGCAGTGGAAAAGGGCGCGGAGTTCTACTTGGAGAGGGAGCTGCACAAGCAAGGAGGTCGTTATGGTCCGTGGTACCGGTTCCATTATCCCAACCACTACTACTATGACATCCTGGTCGGACTTGAGTTCGTTACCGCGCTTGGGTTCGCCGGAGACAGGAGACTGCGTTACGCCATCTCGTTGCTGAAGGAGAAGAGGCGAAGGGACGGCAGGTGGATTCTCGATGCTGTCCATCCGGACGTTGAGGGTTCCCTTGTGAAGTGGTACTCCGCAGCCATCAGCGCAGGCAAGATGACCCCGTTCGCGCTGGAGAAGGTCGGAGCGCCTAGCAAAGTGGTGACGCTCAAGGCGATGACCGTCATGATGAGGCTTGGGGAGTGGGCCCCGCCATAGAGCAGTCGGCAAAACCTCTATAGCCCCGTTCCGAGTCGCTCGTCTCGATGCTCTCCGAGAAGGGAATGCCCGAGCCGGGCGAGATAGTGGTCTGCACTGTCAGGGAAATCACCTCGCACGGCATCTATGTGAATTTGGATCAGTATGGAGGCATGAACGGGTTCCTCCACGTGTCAGAGATCTCGACTGGTTGGGTGAGGAACATTGAGCGCGTCGCGAAAGTCCAGCAGAGGCTCGTGCTGAAAGTCGTGCGCGCAGACAGGGTCAGGCGGGAGATCGACCTCTCGCTCAGGCAGGTCACGAACGAGGAGAGGCGGGCCAAGGTAATCGAGTGGAAGAGGGAGGAGCGGGCGCTGGCGATAATGAACGCGGTCAAGAAGAAGCTCGGCCTCGACGATGCGACTCTCGCGTCGTACATAGGGAAGCTGGAGGAGGGCTTCGGGACACTCTACCAAGCCCTGGAGACGGCCGCAAAGAGAGGGGAGAAGGCGCTGGCCTTAGCCAGCCTGCCGGCGCAGGTAGTCAAAGCTGTCGCCGACGCGGCCGCGGAGAAGATAGTCCCGCCGAGGTACGAAGTCGGCGCGCTGGTCGAGGTGTCGTCCAAGACGCCCAACGGCATCGATGACGTCAAGAAGGCGCTCCTCGCTGCCACGGGTTCGTCTTCAGCGGAGGTCAAGATTACGTACGCGGGAGCCCCGAAGTACAGGGTCAGGATCACAGCGGACGATTACAAGCAGGCCGAAAAGGCGCTGGACGGCGTCCTGGAGAAGATTAAGGACAGTGTCGGGAAGCATGATACGTTCAACTTCAAGCGCGAGATATCGCGGAAATACGGCGGGCCCACTTGAAGTCGCTGATGCTGAGGTGCACGAAGTGCGGGAGGTACACGATGATCGAGAAGTGCCCCTATTGCGCTGGCGAGGCAGTCACTGTGCACCCTGCGCGCTATTCTCCAGACGACAAGTACGCGCGATATAGGAGCCCGCTGGCCTACGAAAGTCAGCCCGAGACCTGATAGACCAGAACGGCATTGAAGCAGCTGATCTGAGTGTTCCCGGGGCACGCGGTTGGGCTACTAGTGCTGGGCGAGGCGTAGGCAAGCCTGAAGGGGCCAGTGCTGTTCGGCCCGAAGGTGTAGGTGGCAGGAAACGCGAACGCCTCTACCGGCGGGACGCCGTTGGTGCCGAATTGGTATGTCGGGGAGAGCGATACCTGGGACTGGCCCTGGTTGCTCGTGCTGCTCACGAGGAAGCCGCTGAACTGGAATGGCAGGAGCTTCGCGAAGAGCGTGTTAGTTGCGGCGTAGGGCGTCAGGTTGAAGTCGTCCACGTTCTGGCAGCTGGTGGAGATGTTAGGGCATTCGAGGAACTGCGACTCGTTGAGCCCGCCTATCCTGATGAACCATTGCTTCTTGCTCTCGTCTCCCCCGCCCGCGGTGAAGCCGCCGCCAGCGGGCACCTGCAGGATGTAGTACTGGCTGCCAGAGCTGATCTGCACCAGGCTCCCGGTGATGAACAGCAGGACGTATGCGGGCCTGTCTCCCGCAATCTGCTTCGCGACCCTCGCGGCTTGGGTGGCGTTGGACATGAACATCCGCCCGATCTGGGCTATCCGTGTGCCGTTGATCGTGGAGTTGTCTGCGGCGCTGGTCCTGTTACCCATGACAGCGGTCCAGTAACCATAGTCCCACCAAGAAATGATCACTGCGTTGGTCGGGGTGTTCTGCCTGATCCATTGCAAGGTCTGAATCCAGTCGGTGAACGGCGAGCGCGAGTATGTGGTGGCGCCGTTTGCCAGGCTGACGGCTGAATCGGCCGGGCTCTGGTCGCAGAAGTATGTGTTGGCAGCGGTGCACTGGAGCGGGTTGGGAATCCAGTAAGTGCCTGCGGGGATTGCTATCAATGCTATCACGGCGACTGAAAAGACGACTTTCATCTCGTTCTTTGTCGTGTATGTCGACTTCTTCTTCACTAGCGGAGTGGTGCTTGGCTTCACCAGTGCGAACATCAGCTCTGCGAAGCCGATTCCGGCGAGGAGCCCGAGGGCGATGGAGGAGTAGACGAGCAGGCGAGAGAAGGCGGCCGAGAAGTAGAGCCCAGTGAGCCCTATGAGCAAGGCAAAGGTCGTCGGGATGCTCTTCCTCCTGAAAGCGATCAGGGCCCCTGCGACTCCGAACGACAGGAGCATCAGGTACGAGGTGAAGTAGTCTTGGCCCGTGGGTACGAAGTGCTCGGCCACCGACTGCACGAGTGCGTTGCCGCTCCGCGCCCATGGAGCTATTGCTGAGAGGTACCTCACGGAGACCCCGCCCACCAGTCCGAAGCTGATGACAGAGAAGCCGGCGAGAACGAAGCCGAACAGGAACTTCACCAGGGTCCGCCTGTACTCTGTTGGCTTGACCCAGGACTTTGACCACTGGGCAAGGAGCAGGAAGACGGTCCCACCGATCAGGGCGATTCCGACCGGGGATGTTACGATTGCGACTCCTGGCCTGGGGAAGATTGCGCTCCCGAGGATGGCGGCGGCGGTGAAAGAGATTGCCGCCGGGGTGAGCCCGGAAAGGTCCACGTTCATGAACGGCAGCAGGAGGAAGAACAGGCCGAAGGCGGCGCTGAAGTAGTCCCCGCCTCCCCAGGCGGTGTTGGCGTATCCCGCGAAAAATCCGGCCAGCAGGCCTCTCAAGACGCGGCTGCGAAGGCCTCGCTCCTTGTCGAACACCGTGAGCACGAGGTAGCTAGCCGAGATGAACAGGAGTATGGCGAGTGGCTCGGACTTGAACCATCCGAGGTTTCCCCTCTCTATCAGCGGCGGAGAGACGGCGACCATGAGGGCCGAGAAGAGCCCCGCAGCCTCCCCTGCGATTCTCCTCATCAGGAAATAGAACAGGATTGCGGTCAGGGCGCCGAAGAAGACGGGGAGCAGGATGAGGAAGTCGTAGAGGCTAATCTGAGCGCCGAAGAGGTTGTGGACGAGGAGGTACAGCAGCGCGCCGCCCACCTGGAGGCCGTCCTGCGAAGTCGCAGCAACGTCCCTCCCGTACGGGAACCAGGTCTGCACGTCGTGCCAGTTGAAGTAACCCTGCAGCGCGTGGCACGAGGTCAGTACTGAAGGCCCGCAATTGGACGGGTTGTTGAAGAGGGCGTACAGCAGGCCGTGCTGCTGGGCAAGCGTGACGATGTGATTAGCTGCGTAGTAGTCGTAGTACGGGTCGAACTCGTTCAGGTAGAAGCCGTACTGCCCTGCGAAGGCGCGTATCGTGACCGCCACGGAGAACACTATGGCGAGAACCGTTACCACCATGATCGTCCTTCTTGAGACCGTCGGTCTGCGAAGGTTGAGGTGAAGTGGCCCTAAGCGAAGCTCCAAATGCGAACCGCGAGGTTCCGCGGGGGTATTTTAACGGTGCTGTCCTTTTTTCGTCAATGAGCCGAGGAGGGCAGAGTAGTCTTTGGCATCCAGCAGGTTCTTCCGCTCCGACACGATGTCAGAGGGCTTGACCTCGAGGAGCCATCCTTCCGCGTACGGCGACTTGTTGGTCAGCTCTGGCTGCGAATTCAGTTTGTCGTTGACTCTGGTCACGATGCCGCTGACGGGTGAGTAGAGTTCTGAGACGGCCTTGATCGATTCGACCGTGCCCATGGTCTTGAACTGCATCACCTTGTCTCCTGCCTTTGGGAGAGTCACGTAGACAACGTCGTTGAGCGTTTTGGCGGCGTAATCGGTGATTCCTACGATGACAATGGTACCGGCTTCCTTCGCCCACTCGTGCTCCTTCGTGTAACTGAGTCCGTCGGGAACTTCGTACTCGCCGAACTTCATCTAGTCAAGTTCTCCCAGTCTGACCTAATTACCGTTGCCCTGCCGCTTCCAGCCAAAGAGTTTCTCGTCGTAAAACGGAGGCTTCGCGAATCGGCCTGTCGCCTTCGAACCCCTGATTTTCACCGCGACGCCAGCAGTGTCTGGGAAGTTTTCTCGGACCCTGGAGAGGGCTATTCCCTTCCGAAGAATCGGCGAGAAGGTTCCGCTGGTGACCGTGCCTACGGTGTTGCCCTGATTGTCAAAGACCTCGAAGCCGTGGCGGGGGATGCCGCTGTCGAGGACTATGCCCCTCCTTACTTCGGCGGGTCCAGCCTCTTTGAGCTCTGACACCGCCTTGAAACCAACGTACCCTGTCTTGCCAGCCGAGATAACCCATGAAAGGCCCGCCTCGAATGGGTCTGTTCGGTCGTCGATGTCTGATCCGTGAAGCGGAAGCCCAGCCTCCAACCTGAGGGAGTCGCGGGCCCCGAGGCCGCAGGGCCTCGACGACATCGCTAATGCGTTCCAGACCGACAGGGCTTGCGTGGGTTCGTCTACTGTGGTGTGGTGCACGATTATTTCGAACCCGTCTTCGCCAGTGTAGCCGGTCCTTGAGATTGTGCAATGCGCGCCAAGCACCTGGCCGTCGATCGACCTGAACCTCTTCAGACCCGGGAGGTCGATAGATGTGAGAGGGGCGAGGGCCTTTGCGGCGTCTGGCCCCTGCATGGCGATCATGGCCGACTCCATTGTCAGGTCGTCGATGAGGACGTCCCCACCGGTCATGTGCTCCCTGATGTGATCAAGGTCTCGGGAGGCGTTGGCCGCGTTGACTACAGCGAGGAACTCGTTCTCTGCTTTCTTGATTATGATGAGGTCGTCGATGATCCCAGCCGTTTCGTTGAGGAGCAGAGTGTAGAACGACTTCCCGGCCGGCTGCGATTCAACGTTTGTCGGCACCAATGATTCGAGCAGTGCACTGGAGTCTTTGCCCTTGATCGAGAATCGTCCCATGTGAGACACGTCGAATATCCCGGAGCTGTTCCTGACGGCGAGGTGCTCTTCCGTGATTGTGGTGTACCAGAGAGGCATTTCGTAGCCAGCGAACTCTGTAAGCTTCCCGTGCTTCGCGTGGTAATCGAAGAGCTGTGTCCTCATCAACGCAGGCGAAGCCTTGACGGATTCTATTTAAGCCAGCGAGCAGTCGATGATGTTGCGCGACGAGAAACCGGGAATCCGTGGACAAAATCTGGTTTCGAATACGCTTTTCTAAGACGCGGTGGACCCGGCAGGAGAATGACTTACGAGATCGCGTGTATGTCATGCGGTAACGCGGTATATTCCGGGTTCGACCTCAGGTCGCCTAACGACGTCCTGAAGGCAAACGGCTACAAGTGCAAGAAGTGCGGGGCCAAGCTGGCCATAGACAAGTTCAGGGTCGAAGTGAAGAAGCTAGACGGGTCTTTCTCGTAGGGCGCGGCGGCGGGAGGAGCCGTTTGAGCGGCCATACTCTGGTCATCTGCGAGAAGCCTGACGCCGCGAGGAGGGTATCAGAAGCTCTGTCAGGCGGGCCGGTCGCAGGCATTTTGGTGCGCGGGGTGCCGGTCTTTCGGTTCCGCAGCGGAGCAGAAGAATTCGTGGTTTGTGCGGCGCAGGGTCACGTGTACGCCGTATCTGACCCGTTCGCCGAGCGGTCGGTCTACCCGGTGTTCGACGTTGAGTGGTACGGCAACAGCCTCGTCGTAAAGGGGGTCTCCGGCGCGGAGCGGAGAATTGCCGCGATAAGCGAGATGGCGGGGGGGGCGTCCAAGTTCGTCAACGCGTGTGATTTCGATGTAGAGGGAGAAACGATAGCCTTCAACGTCCTGCGTTATGCTTGTGGCGGCAAGGAATCAGAGGCGTTCAGGGCCAAGTTCTCCACCTTGACAAAAGACGATGTCGTTGCCGCATTTGGGAATATGGAGAAGCCTCGCGGCAACGGTATGGCCGACGCAGGAAGAGCGAGGCATTTTGTCGACTTCGTTTGGGGCGTGAATCTCTCGCGCGTCCTCTCTTTGTCCGCTCTCGGTGCCGGCCACAGGTACAGGACCGTCAGCATGGGGCGGGTGCAGGGCCCGACTCTCAACTTCGTTGTAGACAGGGAGAGGGAGATTCGCGGTTACGTGCCGCGTCCGTACTGGGCCGTAACCGGCGTCTTTGATTGGGGCGGCAGGCAGATCACTGCGTCTTACGCGAAGAGCAAGCTAGACAGGAGAGCCGAGGCGGAGAAGGTACAAGCGGATTGTTCCGGAGGGACTGCAGAGGTGGCTTGGACGAGAAAGAGTTCGGCACAAGTTTCTCCGCCGCCCCCATTCAACATAGGTGATCTTCAGAAAGAGGCCTACAGCGCCTTCGGCTACTCGCCAAGCCGTACTTTGCAGATTGCTGAGCGGCTCTACCTCGGCGCGTTGATTTCTTACCCGAGAACCGGGAGCCAAAGGTTGCCGCCCTCGATTGGTTACAGAAAGATTTTGCAGGGGTTGGCTCAGCGCGGTCAGTATTCCAAGCCCGTGGCGGCCATCCTGGCGGGTGAGTTAAGGCCGGTTCAGGGCCCAGGCGCCGACCTAGCGCATCCGGCGATTCACCCGACCGGGGAAAGGCGCCGCAAGCCCTTGGACGCTTCGGAGGCACGAGTCTACGATTTGGTAGTCAAGAGGTTCCTGTCAGGTTTCGCGCCTCCAGCCAAGACGGAGCGCGTGTCCGCGAACCTATCAGTGAACGGCCATTCATTCCTGCTCGATGGCACCAGGACGATAGAGCTTGGGTGGTTGAGATACTACGCGCCGTACGGCAGGGTCGCCGACGGCGAGATTCCACCAGTGAAGCGCGGGGACAGGCTGGCTGTGGTCGCCGTCAAAGCCGCAGAGAGGTTCGAATCGAGGCCGCCGAGGTACAACCAGAGCACCTTGCTGGAGAGGATGGAGAAGGAGAAGATAGGAACGAAGGCTACTAGGGCTGAAATCATCGCCACGCTGGTTGATAGGGGCTACGTTTCGGGTGAGAGCCTGACGGCCAGCGACCTGGGCTTCTCAGTGGTCGAGACCATGGAGCGGCACGCGTCTGATATCCTCTCAACGGAGCTCACGCGGTCCATGGAAGGGGAGCTGGAGGCGGTCGAAGAGGGAGAGAAAGATGCGAAGGGGCTGGTCAGGGCGGCAGTCCGGGCCATCTCCGAACAGCTGGCTGAGTTGAACCTGAATGAGGAAGAGGTCGGTCGTGCGATAGATTCTGCGGTGATGAGCACGGTCGCAGATAGAAACGTGCTGGGACCCTGCCCCGTCTGCAAGACCGGGAAACTACGCGTAATCAAGTCGAAGAAGACGGGCAAGAGGTTCGTAGGGTGTTCAAACTATGGTTCGGGGTGCAGAGCCTCGGCGCCGCTGCCGCAGAGGGGCCTCGTGAAGGTGGCTCCCAAGGCCTGCACGCGTTGCGCCTGGCCGGTAGTCTACGTGGTCGCCAGGAGATTCCCGTGGAGGCTCTGCGTCAACCCGAACTGCCCGTCGAAGGGTGGGAAGAAGGCATGAAGTGCCTGCTCTGTCAGAGGCGGGCCGAAGACGACCTGTGTCAGTATCACCGGGAGGCGAAACAACGCGTTGAGTCTGCCTACCCCCGCTGGACGGAAGCGTATGGGTCTCTCACTTGGACGGATTACCTAGATAGGATTAAACGCAACCCTGAGACGGGCCAATGGGCGAAGGAAGCAGCGGGCATTCTGGGTGAGCGAAATGATAAGGCGAGTTCTTGAGTTAAGTTACAACAGGACGGTGGGTGCCGCGAGGAGCGCGCTTGCGAAGGCCCTGGGTCCTCTCCTGAGCCGCACCGGCCTGGTGCAATTTTTTTACGTCTTGGGACTGGTCGCCTTGATGGGGGGTTTCGTAAATGCGGTCTTCTTCCCCGTCCCGAATCAGGGGCTGATAGTCTACCCCGGGGGAGGTTCGCAGACGATTCCAGAGGCGGTCCTAGACGTCTGCGTCATCCTGCTCGGCGGGGCTGGAATCTACATCACGTACATCAGCGGCAGGCAGACGACCAGGTCGAGGATGGTGAACCTGTACTTGGGCATCGCTCTTCTTCTGATCGCCATCTCGATGTTCATGGGCATATTCCTTTCACATCTGAAAGGGTAGGAAGAAGGCGCCGTTCCGCCACGTGCTACCGCGTTCGCATCTCAAGGCCATCCCGCGAGCTTCTCTCGAAACGGAGACGGCTGCGTCGAATGCGTCTGCGAGCGTCCTGGACATCTTCGCGCGGGGCGTCGTGCGCCGTTCGTAGATGCTTGCGATGACTGCCCTCCTGTTGTCCCGCGCCCAGACTGAAAGCGCAGAAATCAGGAATGTGAACTTCCTGCTGGAGGACTTGGGATTCGGCGATGAAAGGAGTTGGTAGAGGCTGTTCACGCTGTCGATCACCAGCGTCCTTCCCCGGCCTTCCTGAAAAAGACTGGCGAGCGTCGACTCTAAGTCAGAACCAGGCCCCGGGATTGTGATCTCGAAGTTCCCCATGTCGTGTGGTGAAACTCTCGCCGCGATGGAGTTCAAGTTAGACGAGTAGAATGCGTCGAGGTCGAGGAGGTCACAACCTAGCTCGTCGCCTGCCATGAGAGGGAGAATCGCCTCTGCGAACCGCAGGTTGGAGACCCTGTCACCCACAAGAAACGCTGTAGTCTTCCCCTCCAATGGGCCCAGGAAAGACTTCGTTTGTTGGCCGCCAAAACTCATTAGTGGCTTCGGATGATTCTCGAAGCCAGAGTATTTCAATGAGCCGAATCTGTGTGGTTACGGCCGACGGCGGTGCGTATTACGCAATCGTCTCGCGCCTGAGGGATGCGGGGCTGCCCTTCCTCAGCCTGCTTCCGAGCGACGCCGACATCGAATGTGGCTTGGTCATCACCACCAAGTCAGAGGCCTTTTCCTTCGGGTCGCCCACTTTGTCGCTCGAGGACCTGGACGAGAACCCAGACGTCGCCAGAGGTCAGATACTCTCCAAGCTGTCAAGAGGAAACAGGGCGCTTTTGGTCGGCGTTGACCCTGGCTCCAGAATCGGGGCGACGGCTTTCTTGGGGGAGGAGCGTCTAGCTTCTCGGACCTTCAACTCGAAGCGCGGCGCGTGTTCGTGGGTTGCGGACCTGGTCGAAAGAGTCCCGTCCAGACGGTCTTTGGTGAGGATCGGTGGTGGCGACGCGGGGATGGCGAACTGGATTGCCCGGACCTTGGCTGCCAGGCTTCCCTTCGTAGCTATCGAGATAGTGGACGAGGCAGGTACATCGAGGACTCCTAGCGTCAAGGGTCTTCAGAGAGATCAGGGGTCGGCGGCGAAGATTGCCTTCCGCAAGGGATTGCCGTTCAGGGTCGGGATTCCTTCTTCCAAAAGTCGTTGACTATGGCCTCGATTTCCGCTGGCTGGAAATCGCCACTGACGATGTCTTCGCAGAGCCATGAAGGCATCAAGTCGCGCACAGCCGGGGTGTCGAAGCGGTGGTCCAGGAGGAAGACGAGGCCACGTTTTCCTGGGTCCCTTATGTGGCGCCCCGCAGCTTGGAAAGCCTTCCTCAACGCCGGCAGGCGCGAGAGCATAAGGTAGGAATCTGGTTCGCCTGCCCGCTTAAGGCAGGCATACTCGGCATAGAGCATCGGGGAAGGCGGGGGAAGGGACAGGCCGATTACCGCGATTGCGTCCATCATATCCCCCCTGAAGTCTTCCCCTTCTGAGAAGCGGCCTCCTTGGACGGCGAACAACACAGACCCCTTCTCGGCCATGATCGAATCCTTGATGCCAGCCGCCTCTTCGTTCGGCATGCCCCGCGATTCGACCACCATGTTCCTTCCAGGAAACCTCTTGGAAACCATTTCGGCTATCGGCTCAAGGAGGGAGTAGGAGGGCGCGAAGAACGCCACGCCGCCAGCGACCGCCCTGATTATGGAGACTGCCTTGTCAGCGATCTTGGAGTACATTTGCGGACTTCGGGATTTGTAACGGGTGGTCACTCCCGTGTCGATCAGTGTGCGAACAGTGACGAGTGAGCTTGTTTCTGTCTTGTAGACCGCTGGTTGGAGTTTTTCAAGACCGAGGGAACGGACGAACGTGGATGAGGGGTTGACTGTGGCGGAGAGGAGAACGGAGCTCTTGAAACCGTTTAGGAATTCAGGTAGTGTCTTCACTGGATTGGGGTCGATCAGACCAAGCGACGTGTCCCACTTGGCAAGCACTGCATTCTCGGAGGAGATGAGTTTCACGAGGAAGTCGCCGAGCCTGAGTATCAGAGACGGCAGCTTCCTCTCGTAGGTTACGGAACCCCAGGCAGCCGCCGAACATGCGCTCAATGAAAAAGCGAGGTTCTGCAGCCACGTAGCCCCGTGCTCCGCAGCCAGTCTTCTGACGAACGAGTCCCTGTCGACGTACCAGCCGGTGGTCCCTCGGATGACGGTTTCGATAGACCGTTTGAGGTCTCTCAACGATGACGCCGCTTCGTCCATCATCAGGGCGCCGGCTTCGCTGACGGCCCCATCGATTTGGTCCAGGGTGACCGCGCTCGTGAGCATCCCCCTCATGAAGTCCCTCAGGTTGTGCGCTTCGTCGACGACCAGGATCGTTCGGGACGGCTCGAGGTTGTTCCTGTCAAAGAGGACTGGTTTTGAGGCAGGGTCGAAGACGTAATGATACGGCACCACAGTCACTTCGGCCTGCGCGGCCGCCAGCCTAACCAGCTCGTAGGGGCAAACGTGAATCGACTCGGATCTCAGCAGCAACTCGGTGTGGCTCGGGATGGAGGTCGAAGCCTGGTTCACTTCTTTGTCGAGCTGTTCCCCTAAGAGGGCGACGTTGAGGAAGTAGGAGCAGAGGTTGTTGCTTACGTTGAACCCGCAAAACCACCCGAATGATTCTCGGGGAACATGCCGCAACGTTGCCTTCTTGAGCAGACAGTAGTCGAACTTGGATGACAGGGATGCCGCCTTCAGCGGGTGCCTCCTCTGGAGCAGGGACAGCTCCTCGACGACCCTCTGGATCTGGCGTTTGGTCCTGCAAGCGTAGACGATTCTGCTGCCGGTCTCCTCCGCGGCTGCGATTGTTCCGCAGAGCACAGCCGCGGTCTTGCCGAACCCGCTCATCGCTTCCATGATCATCGTTCCACCGCCGAGACAATGTGAGTAGACTCGGGATGCCAGCTCCTTTTGGCCGGGCCGGAACGAGTCGTATGCGAATGCCGCTTCCAGTTCCACTTGGGATGAGCTTGACTGGTCTTTTAGACGCCGCGGATTCAGACGGAGATCTTGGTCATGTAGCCCTGGTCGGAGAACAGCCGTGCTGTTGCCTTCTCGACCGGCGCCCTGTCCTCCGCGGTCGTGTATATCCGAAGCATGTCCGTGAACCCGGCTATGGAGCCGACCAACGGGAGTTCGGAGAGCGGCACTGTGCGGTGCGTGCGCTTCTTGCCTTCGCCGAAGACTACCTTGATCGAGGTCGGCGCCTCCCTTGCTGAGGTGTAGGGGACTGACGGGGTGGTCGAGATGTCGAGGTAGACGTGCAACCTGTTGACCTTCGCCCTTTCAGCGATGCCGAGAACCACTTGGTCCCTCATGCGGCTCCTCTCGAAGAGCTGTTCCACAACCCTGTCCTTCCTCTGAAGCAGCTGCTCGAAGACGCACTTCATCAGGCGCCTGTCCCTGAAGTCGATCGCGAGTCGCTTCGCCTCCTCCATCTCCGGGCTGCTTGGGTCGAGGGAGACCAGATTGTGCAGTACAGTCTCGTCGGTCATCTCCAAGTAATCGTTGATGTCCGAAAGGTCGGTCAGGTGAAGGGCGTTGTCGGCCAGCTTCATCGAGTTGACCAGCATGAGTTCTGCCGCTCTGACCGTCCTGTGGAAGTAGACCGCCTTGAACATCTCGTACCTCCCCAGGAGCAGGGCCTCGAAGGCGTAGAGCGCCGCGTTGTCGATGGCGAGGCTCTTCTCCGCGACGCGGAGCGAGTCGATCACCCTCTGTATGTCGACCTTTCCGTATTCCACTCCGGTGAAGTACGAGTCGCGGACGAGGTAGTCCATTATGTCGGCGCTCAGGCCGCCTGCTATGATTTCGTTCATGAACTGGGGCTTGGCGGTCTGCTTTCCGACGGCGAAGGCAGACATCTTCCTCGGAGAGAACCCGTGCCTGTTCAGGATGTCGCTGATCGAGGTCTCGGAGACTATTCGTTGTGAGATGTCTTCGTGCGTCACGTCGGTCTTGTCGGCCAGCACCTCCTCGTACATATGGGAGAATGGACCGTGGCCGACATCGTGCAGGAGAGCCGCGAATCTGATTTCCTGTATCTGGTCGGTTGAGAGGCCCACCTGTTGGGACAGGGCCTCGGCAATCTGCCCGGCCACATGCATGGCGCCGATTACGTGGTCAAAACGGGTGTGCACTGCCCCAGGGTAGACGAGATATGCGCCCGCCAGCTGGTGGATTCTCCTGAGTCTCTGGACGAAAGGGGAGTCTATCAATTCACGTTCGGCCTCGGTTATCTTGATGTATCCGTGGACTGGGTCCCTGATTTCGGCAATTGGTTTCAGAATCATTCCTGCACTTCCCCATGTTCCGAGAAGAGAAGCCCCGACACCGCCGACGCGACCAAGCGGTGCGTTGCATGGATGCTCTTTGAAGCGTCGATTATTCTCCATCCTAACCTTCCGGCGAGCTCTTCATATGCGTCTCGTGCCTTCTCCTGCACGTCCACACTCCGCTCGTATCTGTCTTTGGTCGAGCCTCTCCTTCCGTAGAGAATCGAGGGATGCGCATTGAGGACCAGGACCAAGTCTGTCTTTGGTAGGCCGGCTTCGAGGTTTAGAAGCCAGTCCAGGCGCAGGCCGTTTGCTATCCCATAGGCGAGGTTGGACTCCGTGTAGCGGTTGACAAGCACCGCGCGGTGCTTGGCCAGCATCGTCTGCAGCTTGCCCTTGTTTTCCCAACGGTTCGCCGCGAATAGAATGTGCCGAACCTCTGCTGGATAGTCTCTTCCTCCACGCAAGAAGCCTTGGATTTCACGACCTATACTCGTCGAATAGTCAGGAAACGAAGTTACGCCTGTGTCGACCCCTTTTTCGCGCAGCCAACCAGCGAGAAGCGACGTCTGCGTGCGTTTGCCGGCCGCGTCTATGCCTTCGATGCCTATGAGGGTCCCTTTCGGACCGGGTTTGGCCACTATGCCCGTCCGAGTCTTCACGCTCTAAATCCCTTTCTCAGATGATTAGGCCTGTAACGAGCAAGATGAAAAGAAAGGGGGTTGCGAAGGCTGCGTACCGCTTGGCGAAGCCAGAGCCATCTTGTGCGATTCGGGCGAACTCCTGGAGTGCCTTGGCGCCGAAGATGTTCGCACTGCTTGTCATCGTGCCAGAACCGTACCTGCAGACGGCTAGGCGTGTCTCGGCGAGTTTGGCGAGGTCGACGGTCACCTTGGCTATGGTGTCTGCTGGTGTCGCCTCCCCCAGTGCTTTGTATCCTCGGTTGACGGTGAGGCCCCGCGCAGCTAGGTCGTGGCTGTCGGACGTGCAGAACTCCAAGAGCTTGTAACCCGCGGATTCCAACGCGGCGGAGATGGCGCCGCGCAGGCTGGGAATTGCGTTGTTCGCGTCGGCGAGGGCTAAGACCCACTTGATTCCTTGAACCTCCAGCATCGCCAGGCCGAGGCCGTTCTTGGTGATGTCTCCCGCTGCTGGGAAGTCTGCCTCTCGCGAATGTGCGTACCCTATCCTGAACACCTCGGCCTTCGCTTTCTTGGTGTCCTGTATGAGTCGGAGCCAGCGCGGATCGTTCGGGTCCAGTTTTCCCGCCTTATGGTCGATTGAGTTGTGAGCATCAACTACGGCTACGTCACACCCTTCGGCCGATGCGACGTCCGCGAGTCGTCTCTCCGATTCGAGGTCCAAGTCGTCAGACCCGTGGGGAGCGAACGAGATTGTCAGGAGCATGTCTTTGGCGAGCGCGCTCGACGTTGCGGTTGCGGTGTCAACTCCGCCGACCACCGGGCCTTTGATCCTCGCCCACTCCGGCGCCAAGCTCACGGATGTTGCGAAGTCCCGTAGCCTTCGCGCGTATTCCTCGGCTTCGGCGTTCGTAGCCAGGTTCCTTTCGTGCCCCCCGGGCCTGTGCAACGTAAGCACGGAACCTGCACCCTCGAAATTGTGGGAGACCAGGCCAGGCAAGTTGTAGCTCCCCACCGGATAGAATGGGCCCGGGTGGACCCCAGGCATCACGACGAAAATGTCACCGTCAGCGCGCTGAAATCGGAACACTTTGGAGGAAATTTGGGACTGTTCGGCGTGCGAATTGATGATCGCCTCCAAATCGGATGCGTCGTCGTTTGCCCAAGTCTTCATGAATGCCTGGAACAGCTTGATCGAGTTGTGGCCGCGGCTTGTCTTTCTCCGGTTCAGCGTTATCGTGAAGAGTGCCAGAATGGCGAATGCGACTGCACCCGGAAGCGCGGCGTAGCTGCTGTAGCCTACCCCGCCAGCTAACAGCACGGCCGCCAAGGTGATGGCCGGGTACAGTGAACCCAAGCATATCGAGGCTGGAAACCGATCGACGAATGCCCCGTTGATTACCAATGTCGTGAATCCTCCACATAGGAAGGCCCCGAAGATGAAGGCGTTCCCAAGAGGTCGGTCCGCATGAGAAAGAAGGGCGTAGGCCAACCCGATGGAAGTGGAGACCATCCAAATCAGTGCGCCGGCGAATGTGGTTGCTAGGCTCCTCCTGTAGGTCGCGATTGTTTTTGGGTCGATTAGCCTTGACGTCCCTGAGATTACGGCTGGGACTAAGAGTGCCAGCAGAAGAGCTAACGCGGCGGCCACCAATGACGGGTGCCACTTTGTGGCAACGAAGATCACCGCGAGAGAGGTTCCCGCCGTCAGGACGGCGAGGGGTCCCTTGGAAGGCAGCACGAAAAGGTGTCTGTATCTCGCCGCAAGAGCCTCTGTCGGCGACGGTCCGTTTGGGCGCTGCGTCTCATCTGAAGAATATGTTAACGACAATTGAAGCGGCGATTAGTGAAATTGAGGCTATGAGCACGATTTCAGGCTTTATCTTCACGCCTTCGGTAGCTTCGTTGAAGAATGTGAGGAGGCCTGCGCTTGAAGCGGGCATAGGTGCGTTGCTCTTCTTCTTGCTGCTCATCGAAGCCCGACGACTGGCCGACCGTTCTTAAGGTTAGCGCCCTCGCGTGTTGACTCCGCGCTATCAGTCTACGCTTCGATGGGGACGGACACGTTCTTCAAGAGCGCGAGTTTCTCTTTCTCGCCTTCTACGTTGATGCCTGTCCTCCCGACACGGTTGGCGCGATGAAGTCGGTCAACTCCAGCTGGTCGGCTTTCCTTTCTCCCTGGAAGAGCTGGTCCAACTCCCTCTGAATCACGAGAAGACGGCTGCGAAGGTATGGGTCGATGTCGTATTCCTTTGCGAGCCTCTGGGCGATTGCGAGGTATTTTTCCACTGATGCGCGGGTTAGCGTCTCCTTGATTGGTCCTCCGCAGAACGGACAGACCCATGAAACTGGAGGCCTTCGGATTGTGCCCCCGCACTTCTTACACTTGAAGGCCTGGCTTGCGTACTTCTTTGCGTTCCCCATTATGTCGCGGATCAGGTGCGTCCGGATTATCGACTCGACGACCTCCTTTGTTGAAACGGCCTCCACCTTGGAAGCGACTTCGATCTGTTTCGAAATCTTCTCCGAGAGGGTCCTCAAGGTGGAATAGGCCCCTCTCGACCTCTTGATCGTGAGGGACGTGGTCCCGTGCGTGAAGCCGTACCCGTAGAATTGGTTCTCGTCAGCCAGCCTGGACCCAATCAATTCGATCATACCGCCCACCGCCGATGCAGCAGGGGAGCCTTGGGTCTTCTCGTAGAACTCTCTCGGGTATTTCGTTGCGACGTCGAAATTGTGGGCCTGTTCGTCGACCTCGGATGGTATCAGGATTGGCTGTATCAACAATGGTGTGTCCATCAGCCCGCCAATCTGGTTGGGGATGAATTCGATTGAGAAGTTGAGGAGGGCGTCGGGGAGGAGGAGCAGTGAATCGCCGTCACCGTCGCAGTCGCGTCTCTTCGCTGCGTGCCAGCACGGGTTTGCAAAGCAGACCTCAGCCGATGAGAACCCGATTATCCTGCCCACGACCCCCACGGAAGTGTGTGGCGCAAGGCCGATGATGATCTTCCCCAGCATGTCATCGGGCGTCTGGGCGTTGTAGAATGCGGGGAGCCCGTAGAATTTCTGAAGTTCGTCGTCGACGAACTGGGCCATCCTGAGCAGGTCTTTGGAGATATCGATGGGGACGATGGTGTCTTGAGGTTTCAGCTCCAGGACCTGCGTCTCATCAGTGAGCGGCCTCCCCTCGTGGTCGAAGTCGTATCCAAGAGCCACCAGCTTCTGGGCTCCGAGGTGCACGTCTGAAGGTCGGAAGTGTGTCAACGGTGCGTTGGTGACGTCGATTCGAAGCGTCCCGTCCTTGTAGACGAAGACGTCGTGTCTGCTCCTGATGATTCCCTTTTCGAGAGGCTCTGGAGTCTTGGACTCGCTGGTCAGCCCCCTGACCCCTTTGATTGGTTTCGTGTGGTCGTAGGGAAACCTCGACCGCACCGCGTCCAGCTTCGCTTTGATTCCGAAATGCATCGTGGAATATGCGTTAGTCTTGGCCTTGCAATTCGGGCAAGACGGTTCCGCCGTGGAGAGGCCGCACCGGGAGCAGGTTCTGAATCTCTGCGTTTGCTCCCCGCAGATGTCGCATGTTGTGGAGAGCCGTCTTTCATTGCATTCGGGGCACACCAGGTTCACCACCTCGATGTCTATCTCTCGTTCCTTCGCCGCCGCCAAGATGTCTCTCCACGGTCCTCCCTCGCTCCCTACTGGGAACAGTGTGTGGACTGGGGGTTTCAGTCGTCTAGTCATCGCCTTCTCTGGCCTCCCGACCCTGATGCCAATTGTTGCTGTGGTCTGCCTGCCAAGGCGTATTCCGGAAAGCTGGCGCACTAATTCGAGAGTATCTGGCGCGTCACTGGGTGATGCGTCGCCAGAACCGATGCGAAGCAACTCGGACAGCACCAAGGCGGTGTCTCCGACAATCAGCGCCTTTGAGGACTCGACTCGGTGTTCGAGGAGGGAGTTCTGCAGTATCCATTGGATGTGGTTCGATGTGATATTCACTTCGATGTCACGACCACTCTTCGTGCAGTTGTTCCTCAGCTCAATCAAATCGGTCGTGGTAAGCCTGTCGAACCTTGGAGTGTAACTCGGATGAAGTGGAATGCCAAGAGTCCGCGAGATCTTGAGCGCTTCCGATGCCTCGGGCACGGCCTGAGCGGACGACAGGGCCGAAAGGTGTTCGGATGTGATTCCAGCTTCTTCCAGCTTCGTCGCTGATTCTTGGATAGACTCCACTGCCCGCTTGAGGTCCTGAGCCCACCACTCCGCGACGTAAGGAGACGGCGACAGGTTCTTGTTGTTCTCCAGAAAATCGCCGTAACTGATTAGAACATCCCCCAAGTCGATTATCCTCACCAGCTTGTCCCGAAGATCTTCGGCTTCGTGGATGGAAGAAACCTTTCTCACCGTTCCGTCGTCTAGTAGGGCTGTGGGCCCTTCAATCGAATCCACAAACGCGATGGTCGCAGCCTTGCCGGGCACGTCGACCTTGACTTGGGTCCCGGCGACGACGGGGTAGTCGAGCAGAACTGCCACAGCCGGATGAATGCCGATTGCAGAGAGGCCGGTGTTCATCGACCTGCCATAACGGAGACGGAACCCACCCTTCCTTCGTGGCATGGACAGCACCGCCCTGCCCGATATCACCTCCTCGAAGTGCGCGCCGGGTTGCTCTGTCTCGTTAGTGGACTGCTGGGTACCGCCTTTTAGATCGGCGAGCCACTCCCATCCCGCGATGTTGAGGCTTGACAGTTTTTTGGCGAGCTTGTGTGCCCTGCCGACAATCCCGTCGTTGAGGACGCGGAGCGCCCCGCCACGGAGCCTGTCGGTGCTCACTCGCTTGAGGTTCCTGTGTACTACGACCTCGATTGGGTCTGTCTCGACGCCGTCTATCTCAACAGGCATGTTTGAGATTGCGAGCCGGATGTCGTCGTCTGTGACCTTGTACTGGAAGTTGCCGACCTCCCTTTCATAGATCCGCATCTCCTCGGCGAACCTGTCGATTTCTGCTGTTGTCGCCCTGTAGCTGGACAGGCCCAGCTTCTTCGCGGTCACGTCGGCTATGACGAGCGAGAACGCGGCTTCCGTACCGCCCGCGGAGCGTATCGGCCCCGCGTAAGAGACAGAAGCGTAGCTGCTGTTGTCGTCGTTCTGCTTTATTGAGATGTTGTAGATTCCTTGAATCGGCGCCACGGTGACGCCGTCGGTCATCACGGCCAGGCCGGCCCTGACCCCGTAGCTGAGCGCGGCTTCCTTCTGCATGGTGCCAAACTTGCCTAGGGCAATCTCCTGTGAGATTGTCAAAGCGGCCTTTTCCTTTGTAGTTGACTTCAGGAGTTCTCTCAGCCTCTCCGTGAGGCCTTCGAACTGACCGAGCCCAAGCATTTGGTTGACTCGGTCCGCAAGGTCGAAGACCGTCTTGGACTCCACCTCGCGTTTCGGGTCCATTCCTTTCGATCTGGCGGCGCCGGCCGCGGTGAAGGCAGCTTCATACTGTGAGAGAATGTCCCTGTAGTAGTCGGTTAGGCGGCTGGGAAAGGGAGCGAGCGTCTTCGCCCTCGCCCACGCTTCATCCGCGGAGAAGGACATTCGTTTAGTTTGGCCTTGGGTTGGTCTTAAGCACTATCATCTGCTAATTCCCATTAAGATGAGGCTTTGATCGTGTAATCGTGTGGTGTCTTGGGGTTCATTGCGCCTTCGCCGAGAAAGGCAACACTTGCTGTCGTTATGTTAACGGTCTTTCAGGCCACAGGGCTCGTAGTCCGAGGAGAATTGGTGACAATTTTTCTTGTGGATGACAGTTTCCGTCCGGGCCGGTCCGCTAGGTCTTCTAACTGGCCGAGGTTTGGCGTCTGGCTGGCGAGAATTGCCACGTCGAAAGTGGTCATGGGCTCGGCTTCCTGCTTCGTGTCTGAAGATCGTTTCGATTAAGTCTTAGGACGTCGTTTCCTCAATTCTCGGACAAAGAGAAGCAAACCCACAATGAGTACAAAGAAAATAGCCAACTCGATGTACTTTGATATGACTTGGACAAAGTTTCCGACTACTTCCAACGGCCTATTAACAGTAACAGATTCCGGGTTGTTGAAACTCTGCAATACGCCCAGCGGCGTGTCGATATACCAATAATCGAATCCGGAACCGGAGGACGGCACGCCCGCCAGGGACACCACTGTTCCGGGCGGGACGTATATTGTCCGCACTGTTCCAAACCGGACGGACCCAGAGGTCGCGTCGTACGTGTAGGTGATAGACCCTTGGCCTGGCGGGAGGACTGTTGTCGATAGCTGAGGTGGAAAGGGGCCGGAGGCCATCGTTAAACCGTACTGATGAGCGTACGTGATGCTGAGTTCTCTGTTAGACGTTGCTATTCCAGTGGCCGACTGAATCGCCGTCCATCGTTCGCTGGACGATGACCCAACAAGGGGGTCCGTTACGTTCCATCTGCTACCGGCATCAACGTAGTACGTGGATAGGGTTGGCGAAGCGCTGAGCGTCGCCGTTGTCGGATTTCCGCTGGCCATGTACGTCAATGTTGGCGCGACATACCCAGATCCACCCCCCTGGATAGAAAAGTTAAGGCTCAAAGTAAATCTGGTTCCGATGGCAGCTATGGCGGTTGCCCACTGATTCATTGTGCCATAGGCCCCGTCTACCCACACCAGCGTCGGATCCGATGGGTCGATGGCCGCGCCAAAAATAGTCCCGAAAGCCGCAGGTTACATTGACAAAAGGTCCAGGACACGTCGGGCTCGTTCCTGCAATCAGCACGACTGGTCCCTCAAGTGTTCCTGGTGGGTCTCCTGCGGTCTGCGCTGCTATCATCAGACCCGGATACTCGGACGGAGAAGAGTAGCCGAAGACCACAATGAGGTCGCCAAATCTGTTGGTGCGCATAGCTGGGAAAGTGTAGTATCTGCCCGCCGAAGAGGGGATTTCAAAGTCTTGGGTGACTGAATATGTTGTTGTGTCAATCTCAATCAAACGGACGCAAGAGAGGTTGGGTTGCGCTCTACATCCTACGAGCAAAGCAAGCCACAACTTCCCGTTGAACCAGACGGCGTCGTCTAGATATGCCGTCGTCGTGTGGATTACGTTGTTCGAACCTAGTTGCTCCGCTGAATATGGTGGAAGTCTGTAATCTGAGATTGTAATGTTTTGATTGGTAATCGTTGGTGTAGGCGGAAGCCCCGTCACCGAGAATACCTGAATTTTGTCAGGCGTTCCTGTTGCACCGAAAAACGTCCTCACCATGTATACCGTTGAAGTAGAGCCTAGGGATTGGACAGGACGGAGTAGAGATGCATCACCGCGCCAATGAATACTGTAATTGGCAGAGCCGCCCGTAAGCAGACTGTTCTTGTCGATAATCCAGAAAGAGACACCCGGAACGTTCACCGACACGACTATCTTGTTGGCGCTTATCCCCATGATAGGGCGATCACCAGAGCGTCCGTTTGGCGTTGCAAATCTGTAGATAGTCCAAGGAGAAAGCTGTGGGTCTTCGCCGCTCGAGACTGCCAAGGCGAAACCGTGGTTGTCGTAGTCCTGGGTGGTAGCGAACCATCTTCTGCTTGAATTGTCGAATAACAGGCCCGGGTCGTCAACGGGACCAGTCCTGAAGAAGGAAGACAGAGTAAAATTTCTCACCGGGGTCGCAGAAGAGCCCTGCCTCCTCCAGATCCCTCCCACGCCGCCAGCCATTTCCATGATGTGGCCCGGGCCGGCGGCGATCTGAATGTCGAACGGAGAAAGGACTGGCAGTCCTCCGAACTCTGAAACTATGCTCAGGGTTGGCGGGTCGTCGGAAGGTTGCTCGAATCGATGAGGCAAAGCAGAAGGAGAGCCGGAAAATTCGGGCGACTCTGCCACCGGAAGTAGGTTACTCGTGTTAACTTTGCCCGCTGGAAAGGCAATGTTGTTGACAGTGTTGTCTCCAAAATCGTTCGCCGCCCGGCCCTCTGAAACAATCCGTTCGCTCGTCGCAGGAGAGCCAAAGGCTTGAAGTGCCGACGATGAGAAAAAGGGGATGCCCGCCGTTATAAGAAATAGGAACAGAACCGAGGATGCCCATAAATTAAGCAAATCCAATGGTTTGTCGCGGGCGTTTGATATATAATAGCCTCAAGTCCGTGCAGCTGCGTCTCCATCTCTCGCCAAGCGAAGGGGCGAATCGCACTGAAAAACGCTGGTTATGCTCCACAACTGCGTGCGAGCCTTTTCTACCTGTCCATAGCTTCTAGGTCCTTGGTTTTTCGGGCGAGAACCGTCTGGTTTGAGAACTCATCGGCGACGATGAAACCCGCTCAGACCTCCGGCGTTTCTCCTGTTCGGCAACCGTGATTCGACCTGATGGGTTCTCGGTTGGCCTTAAGCTCTATCGTCGTTTGATTCCTGTAGCGACTTGGGCATTTGGCCGCAAGAATCTTAAATCCGCGTCGACCCGTCGAACTCGGAATTTTTGGAGAAAGGAGAGCTGCTTTGCACCGGCCTGACCAAAGTCTACGCTGGTTCGCATGGCAAGGCGGCCCTAGACGGGGTCAGCCTCGCGGTCCCCGCGCGGGGCATATTCTCCCTCATAGGGATGAACGGAGCGGGGAAGACCACCTTCGTCCGCATCCTAGCCACCCAGCTGGAGCCCACCTCTGGCGCGGCCCAAATCTGCGGCATCGATGTCGTGAAGGAGGCCAAGAAGCTGCGCGAGCGCATCGCGACCATTCCGCAGGAGGCGAGGACCGTCCCCTGGATGACACCAGTGCAGACTGTGGTCTCCTACCTCCTCTGGAGGGGTGTCCCCTATGGTGAGGCCAAGAGCAGGGCCGACGAGGCGCTGGCGAAGGTAGGCATCGACGCCCAGAAGGACACTCTGAACCGGAAGCTCTCCGGGGGCCAGCGCCGCAAGGTGATGGTCGCCACGGTGCTGGCGGCGGACGCCGACATCACGTTCCTAGACGAGCCGACCACAGGCCTGGACCCAATCTCGAGGAAGGAGCTTTGGAGGTCGCTGGAGGAGCTCGCAAAGGACCGCTTCCTCATACTCACCACGCATTACCTCGAAGAGGCCGAGCAGCTTGCCGCGGTCATAGGGATACTCGACAAAGGGAGGCTGGTCGGGATCGGGACTCTGGACCACCTTCAGGGCCTCGTGAAGTATCAGTACAGCATCAGGCTCCCGGCGGCCACCAACATTCCGCGGATTCAGGACGGAACGGTCACCAAGGGGAGGGACGGCCAGGTCCAGATCCTCACCGGCGAAGGGGAGGCGTACAGGCTGTCCGCAGAGCTCCTAAAGGAGGGAGCCAGGATATCCGTCAGCCGCATCACGCTGAATGACGTCTTCTTCCACCTTGTGGGGGAGCAGGGTGCCGACTAGCGTGGCTGGCCGCTGGGCGAGGCAGATACTCGCGTCTGTCCTTGTGAATTCCCTCTATGCGATGAAGAATTACCCGGTCGTGCTCATCAACACGATGCTCTCCCCAATCTCCTTCCTAATCATCGTGAACTTCGTCAGCAAGGGCGGACTGCTATCGCAGGCCATCGAGGGCGCCTACATCATGAGCATGTTCTCCAGTGGCATGGGGCTTCAGGCCGACCTCTCGCACCTCAAGAACGACTTCAAGATCCAGGACATGGTGGTCAGCTCTCCAGCGTCGGCCGGGGCCTACGTGTTCGGAATGGCAGTCTCCGAACTGGTCTACGCGGTCCCAGCGCTGGTCACCTTGGCGGTCCTCATGGTAGTCGTCATCCACCCGAGCGCGTTTCAGGCCGCAGAGTTGCTCGCTGTCATGTTACTGATGTTCACGACTTCGGTGACGTTAGGCTTCACGCTCTCCACTTTCTCCAGCGACATCGTGCAGAGCTTCGCCTTCTCAGGCCTGATTTCCACTTTGTTCACGACGCTGCCCCCAGTCTACTATCCCATCACCTACATCCCCCTTCCATACCAGTATCTGGCTTACCTCTCTCCCACGACCTACGCCGCCGAAATTGCGCAGTCGTCCACGGGCCTCCTCCAGGTTTCTACCCTATCTCTGGCAGTGGCCTGGCTTGTGCTTGTTGCCGTGACAGTCTTCTTCGCTACGATAGCTGTCAAGAAAGCCAGATGGAGAGAGGTCTAATCATTCCGTGTCTCCAGATCCTTCCGTGGCCGCGGCGTGGCCGAGCGTCGTAGATTAGTCAGAGCTCAGCCCAAGCCATTTCACGAACGTGTTCAACTACTTGTCGGCCCAAGGCGCTTCGAGGTAATGAGGGGTTCTCTGTTGGTCCCAAGCTCTATCATCGTTTGATAGCAGCTACGATTCGCTTCAGGGCATCCTCGAATCCTCGAGTTTGCAACAGATTCCCTATCACCAAGACGTCCGCTCCTGACTCGGCAATCTTCCTGGCATGCTCGGCTGTGGTTATGCCCCCTCCGACGATTAGGATACCGTCGTAGAACTTCCTGACCGCATGTACCGTGGCTGGAGGTAGAGGGTCGCTCGAACCGCTCCCTGCTTCAAGGTACAAGGCCCGCATTCCCAGGTATCTCGCCGCCAGTGCGTAGATCACGGCGAGGCTGGGTCTCGTTGCCGGGAGGCCGTTGACCTGTCCGATGAAGCTGGTCGAGCTTGTGTTGCCGAATACGAGGTAGCCCATCGGTATGCTCTCCAGACCGCTCTTGAAGACCTCCATCGCGCCGAGAGCCTGGGCGCCTATGATGTAGTATGTGTTTGTCGAGTTCAGGAGGCTGCTGAAGAGAATGGCGTCTGCGAAGCGGGATACTCCGGTTATGTTGCCCGGGAAGAGGACGACCGGGGTTTTCCTTTGTGATTTAGGTGATACAACGTGACTCTTGATAGACCTCACAATGCGGTCAAGCTGCGACTGGTTGGCTATGGTGGAACCGCCGACCAGGATGAGAGAGGCGCCAGCCTTGATACATGATACTGCTACCTCCGCGGCCGCTTTCGGAGTGAAGTCCTCTGGGTCGATAAGAGCAGCGCAAATCGTGTGATGGTGTGATGCCTTCTTCTTGATCAGGGATTCGACGGGGCCGAACTCCTTCAAGCTAGACCCCGGCTTTGGCGAAGTCGTCTACGAAGGTGTTGTAGACGTCTATGTCTGCCCTCTTGGTCGGGTACCGCAACTCCCTTCTCAGTCCGCACGCAAGGTTGCCGCAAGCGACTAGGAATACATTATCTTGAGACGTTTCGTCCTCGTGTGAAGTGATCCTGATTGTAATCATGCCACACCTTGGACACGCAAAGACCTTGGGCAGCGTTCTCCGAACGATTCGGAGGGTCTTCTTCCTTCTCCGACCCAACTTAGCTCACCTGAAGCTCCGCATTCTCAACTAAATAAGATAACATGAAATTGGAGAACCAGGTTCCGCAAGAAAATAATCGGCACCAGCCATATTTCTTACGTAAAATTCCGATTCCAAGGCTGAAATCACTAAATGCTTTAAGTTTAGGCTTGGGTATGTTTAATACAAATGTGGTATTAAATGAGCTGTCGTGAGCGTCACAAACAAGCTTGCTGAAGAATCTAGTCTCACGCTAACCCAGCTGGAATCCTTGACATTGCATCAACGTGTTCTGTCGGGTGAGATGTCGTTGAAGCAAGCGGCGGATCAGCGGAGGATTAGGCGGAGTCGCGGACCAGTTTCCGTAGGAGCGTACTATCGGGTCGTTGGGCAAGCCAAGAAGAACGTCAGAGCCTCAATCCTAACGGTGCTCACGGCCCTTTGGTTGGGGTACATTAAGTTCGAAGACGTAAACCGACTGCTTCAGTTAGTTGGTAGGGGCCCGGTCGAGCTCAGCGAAGAAGAAGCAAACCAGCTCATGGGGGTCCTGAACGCGATTCTTGATAAGATCGTCATGTGACGGCGATATTTATATCACGTTGCAGCGCGACCTCGCGCAGCGATGATTAGCTACCTCCAGGCTGCTACAACGCCAATCGACTATGGTGAAGCGGCCGCTCTTTCACTTGCCGGGTTCTTTGTGGTGCTGGCGTTCGTGCTGCTAGTGAGGTACCGACAGATATCACAGCAAATCACATCCTCGTCCGATCTTGGGCACGACCTTTGGAAGGCGCTGGAAGACCGACTGCAAAAGCAAGATGAGAGAGTCCTTGATTTGCTAGGCAGGGTCGAGGTCCTGCAGGCCCGGCTTGCCTCGGCTGGTCTTCCTTCGCAGTCCGTTACCTCACGTGACGTTAGGCAGTCACAGCCCGTTGAGTCGGTCAGGCCGAAGGCCGAAGCCAAGGCCGCGGCACCCATTCAAGGTGGTTTGGGTGATACTGAGATGACCGTGGTCAAGCTTCTCAGCGGCGGACCGAAGTCCACAATTGAGATTAAGCAAGCAATGGACCTGTCGAGGGAGCACACGGCCCGGATGATGAAGGCGCTCTTTGACAAAGGCCTCGTGACGCGGGACGACTCGGCGAAACCTTTCGTCTACCAGCTGACCGATGAAGGCAGGCGCCGACTTTCGCAAAGCTGAGACGTCCACGCGAGCCAATCCCTAAGCGCGTTATTCTATGAACTGGACCTCTAGCCCCATCTTCCTCGCGACTTCGGCTTGAGCCGGGTCTGAGGTCACGAGCGGAAGTCCCCTCTCCCTTGAGAGGGCCAGAAAGAGCGCGTCGTAATACGGAAGGGCGAACGACGTGGCTATTTCAAAGGCTGGGGCGTACAGCTCTGCCTGGTCCGCTATCGCGAAGGGCCGCGAGGCAACGAACTCTGCGAAGATTTGCCTCGCCTGTTCGTCGACGAGTTCCCTTCTACGGATCCTCTTCCAGAGGGAGTTTCCCGTCTCCTTCACCGCGAGCTCGAGTGAGATGCAGCTACCGCGCAGGGCCTCGGCGGCCGGCTCCCAGTTCTCTTCTCTGTTTACGTACTTGGCCACAGACGACGAATCAATGACCTTCACGGTCTTCCCTCACGCTTCTTGCAGCAAATCCTTTCGGGGTGGGGGGCATGTCCGTCAAGACCTTGTCGAGTTTCGTCATGCGCTTCTTCAACTCGACCTGCCAGGCGAGCTCCTCAAGATGCCGTCTCACTTCGGACGGCACGTTAATCCCCGCTTCTTCGAGGCGTTTTTTCACTTTCTGGTCCACCCTCACGCTCACGACCGACATTCTTGTCTACATATTGTGGACAGATATATAAGCAAAGTGTTTACAAATGCGGTCTT
>JAJTZC010000004.1:3406-9494 GCA_032906705.1 Nitrososphaerales archaeon | reverse complement strand
CTTGCGCGCCCTTCAGGTAGACCCGCCTGTAGACCCAGGAATTCCCGAATCTCTCTCTGTGAAGATAGCCCTTTTCCGCGAGGCGTGAAAGATACGTTGAGACAGTACTGAGGCGCGCCTGTTGATTGTATCTTTCGTCGAGTTCTCTCGTGACGTCGGAAGACGAGAACTCAGCTGAAGTAAAGCCGTTCTCTATCAGAGTCATGACCTTTCCGTAGAATGTTCCTTCGCCGGGCGGCTTCTCGGTTCTGTGGTCGATGGGCACGTCCATGATCTCGAGCATGTCGACTGCCTTGAGTATCTTGTCCCGGGAAAGACGGCCCTCGAGGGCCAGCGTGTACTTGGTCCCCTCTTCGTCCTCGACCTCGATCTTGACCTTCTTCCTCAAGTTCCCTCCTTCCGATGCTTCCTAGGCGTTAAAACACCCGAGTGGTGTGAACTTGTGAACCTCGACATGGGAATCTCTTGACCGCGAGATGAGAAGGAAATGCGCCTTCACCGGCCTTCACAAAGCAGGTTCGACAACGAGCGAGAAAAGGGCTCCAATGGAAGTAAAGGGGTCGGAAACGGGGTAACTATGCCGTTTAGAGGCTCAGGAGTTCCAGTGGAAACACTGGGGTCTCTTTGCCCGTCAATCCGCACCTTTCTTCACACGCCTTCACCAACAGGCCCCCACCCCCTCCGGTTCCAGTGGAGACCAACCCAAGCACGATCCAGGGTAGCAGTGTATTCAGTGTTTCATGTGTGTGATGTGTGATAGACCCCAATCCTTAACCTACGAACACCGCCTTACGAGAACGGGCTAGCAACAACTAATGAAGTAATATAACCGAATGGGCTAGCAACGGAAGCATCGGAAGTGCTGGGGCGGAGGGCTTAACTAACCAGTGTTTCCACTGGAAGTAGTTGTCGGGTAGCATAGACGAAATCTTCCGAAAGGCAAAGGAAGGGAAGGCCCTATTCGTCGATCGGAACGTCCTGAGCCCAGACTTTGTTCCTGCACAGCTCCCATTCAGAGACACGCAGATCAGGGCGGTTGCGGAGGTCCTGGCTCCAGTCCTTCATGGTTCGAAGCCATCGAACCTGCTGCTCTATGGTAAGACAGGGACTGGCAAGACCGCAGTAGCGCGTTACGTTCTTTCGAAGCTGAAGGGCGAGGCGGCTGGGCCAGGGCTCGTCGTTGCGTACGTCAACACACGACTGGCGAACACGGAGTACAGGACCCTGGCAGAGCTTGGGCTGGCTCTGAAGATACAGATACCTTTCACGGGTCTGTCCATCGGCGAAGTCGTTGCCAGGATTTTCAGAGAGGTTCAGGCAAGGAAGACCAGCTTGATTCTGGTTCTGGACGAGATAGATTACTTGGTGAAGGCGTTTGGGGATGGCATACTGTACGAATTCACGCGTTCGAGTGAACGCCTGTCTCCTGGCTTCCTCTCCCTGGTCGGCATCTCGAACGACCTGAAATTCAAGGAAGGACTCGACCCGCGCGTACTAAGCAGCCTCAGCGAGGAAGAACTCGTCTTCGCACCATATACCGTGGACGAGCTGAGAGAGATCCTGAATGATAGGGCAAACGCCGCTTTCAGGAGGTCTACCGTCAGAGCGTCCGCCATCAACCTCTGCGCGGCGATCGCCGGATCAGAGCACGGAGACGCGAGGAGGGCGGTGGACTTGCTCCGGATAGCCGGGGAAGTGGCAGAGCGCGAGGGTCTCAGGCAAGTCGAAGACAGCTGCGTCACGAAGGCGTCGGACAAGATGGAACACGACCGAGTGGAGGAAGCCATTCGGTCGCTCCCCGTCCAGAACAAAGCAATTCTCGTAGCCGCCTCGAGGTTCCAGTCAGGAACGAACACGGGCGAACTCTACATCGCATACAACAGCCTGTGCAAAAGGATGGGGATCGAAGCCCTCACGCAGAGGCGTGTCAGCGGGATACTCGCCGAGCTAGACCTGCTTGGGCTTGTCGAGGCTTCGGTCGTAAGCAAGGGCAGGCGCGGTCGCACCAAGAGGATCCGCTTGTTGATAGGAAGCGAGGCCCTCGAGAAGACGCTTTCCGAAGACCCGCTGCTCGAAGGCCTGAGCTAGGCGGCCGGGAAACCAGCGGACCCGAAGTTCCTCCTGGTTACGCTAAGATCAGACAGATTCACGACTGGTATTATGCTTGGCGTCGGCTCAAGGCCCATGTTGGCTTGGAAGCTCGTCTGAGACTGCCACGTCCCGGAGTTCACTAAGAGGGTCCCCCGATAGTTCAGCTCTCCGAACGCGTGCACGTGTCCACAGTGAAGAACGTCAGGCACGGGGTCGACGACCATGAAGTCCCTGAGCTCCGGTGACAGGGCGGTTCGTTTGCCGTAGGTGGGTGCCAAGTGCCTTGATCGTAGAAGAAGCTTCATCGCATCGGTTGGCTTGCCGTACGCCAGCTCCGGCGTAGTGGCAATGACATCGTCCAAACTCTTGCCGTGGTAAATCAGGAACGTCACACCGTGAAGCTTGACATATGCTGGGTCTCCAACCCATCGCACGTTCTCCATGCGGTAGAGCGACTCGGCAAAATCAGCCGGCACTGCTGGTTGGGGCAGGGCCTGCCTAACGGCGTCATGGTTCCCTGGCGAAACGACGATTTGAATCTGGCTGGGGACCTGTTCGAGGAGTTTCGCGGCCGCTTCATACTGGTTCTTCGGGTCCCTCTCGGCCAGCTGAAGTTCTTGGCCAGGATAGACGCCGACGCCGTCCACAAGGTCGCCGGCTACCACCACATATCTGATGCGGCTGACGACGTCCAGGTCCCCCAGCTTTCCGTTAATCCACTGGATGAATCGCCGGAAATCATCAGCCAAGAACATCTTGCTTCCCACATGAAGGTCCGACAACAGAACAGCGTACACGCGATGGCCCTGGCCGGACATCCTTCTGTCGGGAACGTCTGGGAGTGTAAGCGAGTTTGCGTAGAGCTGGCCAGATCGGCTCCTGGACACTTCGAGAACGACCATGCTGTCAAGGGGCGCTTCCCTGGCGGCTTTCGCCACAGCTTCATCCTGACAGACCGCCCGCAGGGTTCCAGTCGGGTCGTCCAGAGTCAGCTCAACGACGTTCCTCCGGTTGACCTTGTGGGATATGAGGCCTACAACCTTCGCCTTCTGACCCTGTACCAAAGCCCTGCCCGCTGCGGTTGTCCCCACATTCCTCGTATCCGGCCTCCTTTTCACCACAGAAAGCAACCTGTCATAGCGGTCGCGAAAGAGTCGCGCGAACCCCTCGAAGGCCTCGGCGGGCGCGATGCCCATGGTTGGGTCGGAGATCATCTCCATATCCACGGACTCGTCCAAAGGCGCAGCCAATCGAGCTTCTTGGTCCATCGTCGGGACATCTGACGGAAGGAGCTCCACGACGTCTTCCGCAGTGATACGTTTGCTCTCGCCGCCGACGACATCGCTCTTCCGCTGAAGCAGGACATCCACCAGGCCGTCGACATCGAATTCCGGGGGGAGCTTGCTAATCAGGTCGAAGGCCTTGGAATCGAACATGAATCCAGAGGCCAGGGCCTTGGAGACAGCTTTCGATTGCGACATGAGAATCGGCGAAACCTTGGTCGCGCTATAAAGAGGATTCTACGCATTGCACCCCCAGCTGCACTAGCAACTCCAGAGTCTGGGGGTCTTTTGATTCGCAGTAGAGCCTGGTCTTCCGCTCCGTCCCAGACGACCTGAACATGACCCACGAGCCGTCGTTGAACACGAGCTTGTATCCATCAAGGGTCCGTTCCTCGGTTATTTTCAGCCGCCTGAAACCGGTCCTCGCATTCTTCATCAGCATGGCCATCCTGACAGGGGTCTCCAGGTTGACCTGCCGATAGTGCCACTTCATCTCCCCCATCACCGTATCCAAGAGCCCCCTTTCCCGAGAGAGGACCCCTGCTATCATGGCCGCCGCGTTCATCCCATCCTCCCAGACGCCCCATGACGGGTCGACGATTTTTGTGGGCTCTGAGGCGAACACTCCACCTTCCTCTACCATCATGGCAAACGACTTGCCGACCCCGCTCCTCACAACTCTGAATCCGAGTCGTTCCGCCTCTTCCTCAACGGCAGCCGAGCTGTTTTCAGACACCACGACTGTGCCCCCTGCGGCTTCAAGCCCGCGCATGACCAGGATCACCAGGATCGAGTCTGGAACCACGTTTCCCATCCTGTCGACCATCACCAGCCTGTCCGCGTCTCCATCATGCGCGAAACCAAAATCGGCGGAGAGACCGGACACGATCTTCGCAAAGTCGGACAGGTTAGTCGGCGTCGGTTCGGGAAGGCGCGCAGGGAACTTCCAAGAGACTTGGGCGTTGATTGGGACGACCCGGTGACCAAGAGCGCGCAGGACACGAGGCGTGACGAACGCACCCGGCCCGTTCGCGCAGTCGACAGCAATCCTCAGCCCGTCTGAAGCCGGCTTGTACCTCGAAACGAGTGCTTCGATGTAGTCGTCGATTATCCCCCCATCCGGATTGACCAATCCGAACCTCCCCGAGGTCTTCATCACGTCCACTCCCATCGCCCTCTCAATCCTTTCCTCGTCCGACTTTGCCAGCTCCATACCTGTGGCGTCGAACACCTTCACACCCGAGTACTCCGGAGGGTTGTGCGACGCGGTGACCGCGAAACCATCGAGGCAAGAGCGGGACCGAGTGCCGTAGGCAATCACAGGCGTCGGCACCACACCGAAAGCGACGACATCGCTTCCGACGGCGTTGACCGCCGAGATCACCGTCCTCGCCAGAAGGGCAGATACCTTCCTGCCATCCCAACCCACGCCATAGGCACCCTTGCCCGAGACGAAGGCGATCGTCTCCGCCAGCCCGTAGACTTGATCAGGCGTTTGCGTTCGGTTGAATATGCCCCTCACTCCAGCCGTCCCGAAGGCCTTTCCCAACTCTATCTCTCTATGATTTTGTTCCAGAGCTCCGGGGTGGCCTCTCTGGCGGAATGGAGCAGCATGGTGGTCAGCTCCCTGATCTCCCACTGGGCTTGGAGCGCAGTGCGTTGCCACACGACGTGCATCAGGCTCCTCGCGCTGACTGTCATGAGAATCTTCGTCTTGATGGCGTTCGGGAGAACGTACCTCGCGTCTTCCTTGGGCACGCCCGCCGCCACCATCTTCTCATAGGCGGCGTAGACGGCCTTCAAGCCAGCGTCGTAGGCCTCCGCCGCCTCCTTGTTGGACTGTATGCTGGGCGGAGTCACGGCACCCTCACGAGTCGCGGCCGAGAACCTTTGGGACTCTTGATCATACGACGCAGTCCTGTGCCGCACAAGCTGATGAGTCGTGACCCTGCTGACATCCTCTATCTCAAACATGTACATGACATGATCAAGCATTTTTTCCGAGTCGAACGCGACTCCACGAGCATCGAGAACCTGTTTCAGCCGCCCCAGGTCGGTGTGATAGAGGAGCTTAACTCGCACTGACCTTCTCCCCGAAGGCGAGCGGAATCAGGAGCGGACAGACCTTGCCGGTGTCAAGCTCTGAAACTATCGCGCCGGCAAAGGACTTGGAAGTCCCATTCCTCCACATCTCTATCAAAGTGCGGCCGTTCATTGTAAGCAACCACCCGTCTCCACCGACGCGGAGGAACCGCAGATACGGGAACCCTCTGATGAATTCGCCGACCTCGGCGTCCCTGATTCCTTCCACCAGCATCGTCATCGTGAAATGCTCGATCACGTCAAGCGACTTGTCCTGCAGAGACTTGGCCAGCAAATACTTCCAGTACTCGGGGCCCTTCTGCTCCAACTCAGACTCGATTTCTTCGATAGGCTTGGTGCTGTAGCACCGCCTCATTGCAACGGCTATGGTCTTTTCGGGCGACGGTGAACTCCAGACCAAAGAGACCTTCATGGACCATTCCCAACCCAAGAACGATTTCGATTTAAACCTGGGTCAATTCAAGGGCGGTATCGGGCTTGTTGCAAACGCGGCAGCAAACCCAAATTTGCAGCCAGGCTAGCGCGAACAGACGACCACAATTTTGTCACCCTCCGCACGCCTCAAAGAAATTATAGAGGGTGGAACGAGGCACCAGTCCAGCCGGGGTGGC
>JAJTZC010000004.1:0-3396 GCA_032906705.1 Nitrososphaerales archaeon | reverse complement strand
GTCAGCCCGTGACCTTCGGGTCTCGTGGGTTCGAATCCTACCCCCGGCGCCTTCGCCAAGACTCCGGGTTGACGGAGAGTCACGCCTTGACCAAGTAAACAGCAGCCGTGGAGCCCCTGAAGGCTATGCCGTCTTGAAGGACTCGCCGCAGCCGCATGTTGAAACCGCGTTCGGGTTGGTGACCACGAACCCCCCACCCATCAGTTTCTCGGCCTTGTAGTCGACGACCGAGCCGGCTATGAACGGAGCACTCGACCGGTCGACCACCAACCTTGCACCGTTCATGTCTATCACGAAATCATCGTCGGTAATCTTGTCGTCGACGACCATCCCATAGGAAAGCCCAGAGCATCCTCCGGCCGTGACGAAGATTCGGAGGGCGCCATCAGGCTTGCCCTGCCTGCCAAGGTAGCTCTTCAGCTCGCCCGCGGCCCTCGCCGTCAGCTCAACAATAGGCTTGATACCCGCTTCTTGGGTCATTTCCAATCACAAGCAGCCGAGCAGGTATAAAAACAAAGGGCTAACGCTTCAACCGCTCCGCGGCCCTCACGACGTCAGCATAAGGCGGTTCCACTGTTGGATTTTCGGTAATCCACTTGTACCGCAAGATCCTCCTCTTGTCCACCAAGAACACAGATCGCTTCGCGACACCCCTGTAGCCGAACCCAACCCACGGGTCCTGAACGACCCCATACGCCGCCGTGACTTTCTTGTTGAAATCGCTGAGCAGAGGGAATTGCAAGTTGTACGTCTGCGCGAAGGCTTTCAGTGCGAAAACGCTGTCCACACTTATCCCAACCACCTGCGTGTGGGAATCGGCGAATCCATCGAATCCGTCCCTGAACGCACACATCTCCTTGTCGCACACGCCAGAGAACGCGAACGGGAAGAACGCGAGCAGAACGGCTCCCCCCTCGGCGAACTCCCCGAGATTCCGCTCCCGTTTCTCGGTGTCTGGCAAAGTGAAATCTGGGGCCTTCTGGCCTACCCTCAAGACCACGATTCCCAGAAATCACCAATTCAGATTTAAGGGCTCTGCTGCTTCTGGGGCATTTTCTGCAACAGGTCGAAATACTTCGTCATCAAAGAGACGAGCTGGTCCTGCTTTGCGGGGTCTTTTTCCCTCTCTAGGAGGAGCGCCGCCTCGTTCAGCTTAGAGAGAAGCAACGCGCGCACCCCGCCAACGACCGATTCGTAAGAGACTGCCTCTTCACTGAGTAACGGTCCGAGGTCATCGTGATTCGTGCAGTAAACCTTCCCGTGATACCTGACCTGCATTCCCCCACACCGCTGACACGGCTCGGCCAGTATCACCGCGCCCTTCCGGACTAATTCGGCGGCAACCTTCATCTTGTCTCTGCTCGACTGGCTCAACGTGCCCGACGCGGTCCAGCTTCTATAAAGACGCTTCAGCGACGAAAAGCACATATCCTCTCAGATTCAAGCCAGCACGAGCACCCACGGGATTCCATCATGAGCACCAAACTCAAGAAACAGCAAGAGAACGACGCGAAGCTCGCGAAGGCGAGCGTCAGCCTTCAGCAGATTGCGGACTCTAACATCACGCCTCGAAACATTCGCAAGATTGTGAAGGACTCTATCACCATGCTCCAGGACTCAAGACAGAGCATGGCTGTGAGGGCCGCCAACGCTATCAGTTTGCTTGACGACGTGGCACAGGACCCCAACATGCCTTCATTCGCGAGGGTTACACTCTGGTCAGCGGTCTCCGAACTGGAATCGATTAGAGAGCAGTAAAGCTTTAACACAATAGTCGCCCTCCAAGGACGCCGTTGCCGAAATGTCCCCAGTGCGGTAGTACCGAAGTCACGCACTCCAAGACGTTTTCCGTGATTGTGGAACCTTCCAAAGGCGAGCACGGCATCGTCGAAAGGAAGGTCGGCATGTACTCGTGTCCCAAATGTGGCACCAACTTTCCGACCGTCATCAGCAGGCAAAAGTACCTGATGGTAGCCGAGGAGCAACTTCACTCCATGCAAAAGGAACTCGCAGAGGCGACAAGGAAGAGCGAGGAGCTGGACGCCCGAGCAAGGAACATGCTCAACGTGCAGGCCGAGCTGCAGCGCGCCGTAGAGAAGGCGATTAAGGACGGGGAGACTGGTCGACTGGAAGCCAAGCTCGCCGAGCTAGCGGAATACGTCGAACATCTAAGAAAAGAAAAAGGCGAACTCGAGCAGAAGGCTTCGAAACCTAGCTAAAGGGTCAGAACCCCGCAGTCGTGTTCGCCGGGATACCATATCCGGTTCCGGTCTCGTAGGTTGCTGCCTTCTCTTCCAGCACTGCCTTCTCCGTCCGGAGAGCGTCGACCTCACTCTTGAGCGAGCTTGCTTGCTTCGCCAGCTCCAGCTCGGCGACTCTTTCCTTCAGGGAGGCTATGTCAGAGACAAGGGAGGTCCTCTCGGACTCCAGCGACCTGATCTTCTCCTCGAGTTCCGTCTTCCGGTCCGCGTACTGGACTATCGCTTCCATGGCCAGGACCACGCTGGCGCCCCTTACTTTTTGTCCAGACTAGCAAAAAAGATTGATTTTTCAGTTAAAGCGGTTCAATCCTGCTCACGTCGGAAGCAAGCATCGTTTATGAGTCGACCCTCGGCGGCTTACCCGCATGAACACTGGTCTCTGGGTGTGGCCTTCAGATCAAAGGGGGCAGCGGCGCATGCTCAGAAAGGTATCCGCTTCTGGGCACCTGATGGCAGCCCTGCAAGCCATCACCAAAAGCAAGGGCGGGCTCAGCAACGCCGAGATCGACGACGTCCTCTCTGACAACTCGAACTGGATGACCAGGTGGATCGTAGACCAGCTGATTTCTCTCGGCTTCGCCGAGTACAAGGTGGATTTCTTCGGCGGGCCGGGGAAGTATGAACTCACACAGCTGGGCACAGAGGCTTTTTCCGCAATCACCGGAAAACCGACCCAGAAACTCTCATCTCGCCCAGCCTCGCCTCCCGCTCCGGTCTCTTCGCCCAAGGCTTAGGAAAAGCAAACCCGACTCGCCCCGTCCGAACACGGCGTACAGCCAAGAGAACTGCCGGAGGCACGATTCAGGGTGACAGAGTGTAGTCACAACCTCGGCGCAAGTTTAAGCGTGGTCGATAACATCCGAAACTTGAGACACCGCGTGCCCAAGACCAAAGCCATCAAAACCTATAGGCTGTTCTATCCACAGATTGCGGTAATCATAGCCGCGAGAACAAAACAGCGCGTGGAGGCCATGACAATCAACTCTGCAATCTCGGCATCGTCCGACCCTCCAAGGGTCCTATGCGCAGTCAAGAATGGAGCTTCGATTCTGGGTATCATCCGAAAGAGCGGGAGATTCTCCCTGAACTGGATGGATTCGAAGTTCGTCAGATCCGTCGACTTCCTCGGATTCCA
>JAJTZC010000003.1:53815-73807 GCA_032906705.1 Nitrososphaerales archaeon | reverse complement strand
GTCGAAGCTAAGATGGACCCAAAGAATATCCTGAGCAAGTTGAGACTCTAGAATTGAGCGTTTCAATCTTCTGACATTTTTGCAGTTTTTCCCTGTAACGTTTATAAGCTGTGTTCCAAGGTTCGCCGCTCGTTTACCTATGCGTAGGTTGTCGTTGATGCTTCTTGTTGCGGGGCTTTACATGGCGCTCGCGGTCTTCGTGCCAGCGACCTTCGCAGCCACGGCCAACAGTACCTCGACCGTTACCGCCGCAGCGCCATCCAACGCGGGCTTCAAATATCTGGCCGCAAGTATTGCATTCGGCCTCGCCGCCATCGGAGCTGGCTACGGTGTCGCGCAGTCGGGAGCAGCAGCCATGGCTGCGGTTGCAGAGAAGTCAGAAGTCAGAACGACCGCGCTAATCTTTGTCGCCCTCGCAGAGGCAATCGCGATCTACGGGTTCGCCATAGCAATCCTGATTCTGGGCCAGACTGGCTAGTCCGGCCGACCAAAACGGGCTCGAATGTCTTCTTCCTTCTACTCTTCTCAGTGCTCTCTCTGCACAGCGAAGTCGGTGATGTCTTCCAGGAACTCGGTCGCAGCGCTTCGAGGCAGCAGCAACAGCTGCCGTTTCGCCTCCTCGGCGTACATCTGCGAGAGCGCGGCCATCTTGCCAACCACCTCGCTCTCACTATAGTTCTTCAGCAGACCCTGGGCAATCTTGTCCTTATTCCTCCAATCGAGCAGGTCGTCCCTCAGCTGGTAGGCTATCCCCAGGCACTTCCCGAAGTTAGCCAGGGCTGCCACTTCCTTCTCTTTGCCCCTGGCGATCAAAGCCCCCACCTTTGCTGACATCTCGAACAGTGAGGCGGTCTTGTCAGCCACGAGCTTGAGGTACTCGTCCCAGGTCAGGTTGTACACCTTCGGGTCGATCGTCAGCTCCGAGTACTCGCCCTCGGCCATCCGGAGGGCCGCTTTGCTTATTTCCTCGGCAATCCTCATGTCCTTGTACCGTGCGGCTATAGCCAGTATCAGGGCGAATACAAAGTCGGCCGTGAGAAGGGAGGCGCTGAACCCGTACTTGACGTGGAATGTCATCCTGCTCCTCCGTGCCTCCGCTTCGTCGATTATGTCATCATGGATTATCGACTCTGTGTGGAGGAGCTCAATTGCCACTGCTGCGTCCAGGACCGAGTCGTCGCGCTTGCCCAGGGCTTCGGCGGAGAGCATGAGCATGAGGGGCCTTACTCGCTTCCCGCCCTCGACAGCATAGACCAGCGGGTCGTAGAACCTAGAGTGCGCGTAGATTGCAAGTTCCTCGGATAGCGCCCTGTTCACTCGGTCGGCGTAGCTCTTCATCCTGTCCAGGATGGAATCGAGGGAGACAGCCCTTCGGCTAGCCAACCTTAGAAATCTGGCAATTTGGTCGTCCGCACTGTATATAATGTTTGTTAGGTTTCATCGGCCGTTGCTACGTTTCCATTTCCACCAGATTGAGCTCGCTGACAGGTTCTACGTGCCCATGCCCAAGATGACTCGCCGCCAGGTCGCCATCATTCGCGGCAGGCTGAAGGCACTCGGCTTCAAGACCCTTCAAAGTACCACGCTCGGGGCGACAAAGAACGGAACGAGAATCGACGTGAACCCCGTTGGGTTCTGCCGCTCCAACCGAGACATGTCTGATGTCATCGCTCCCGTGGTGCCAGAGATCTTGGCCTGTGAGCAGGAGTTGGTTTCTCTACTCGCCCTTCAGAGAGTCTACTTCGCTTCGCAGAGACACGCGAACGAGTTCTCGTTGCGTCTTACGCCCCGCTTGGAGTCTGGACCTCTCTGGGAGGAGTTGCGCGCGGCAGGCGCTTGTGCGCTGATGCCTGACGAGCAAGTGGTGTACTCCTCTCTGCTGTCGTCCTCACGCAATAGCTTCGCCGTAGTGACGGATTTCCCCACGTCAGGCTGCGTGGTGAGACGCATAGGCCGGCGACAGTACTACGACTCCGCCCTCGGGCCGACAGAACTCGCCTCCACACTTAGGGGGCTCGAATCGCATGGTCAACGCAACACGTACCTCCCTCGGGACGCGCTTGTCAGACTTCGGTCTTCCGCGTTGCCGCCCAAGGCATTGAGAGATCTTTTCGGAGGCCTAGGTGAGTGGTGCTTCCTGTCGGTCGCCAGAACCCGCCAAAAGCTCTAATTGTCGTGCAACTTGGGCATCTTCGGCCCCGGTAGTACAGAGTCATCGACGTACAACCCGGTCATACTCAAATCGTGCCGAAAGTATGCCGGCCTTTCGAGTCGGCGACCCGGGTTCGAATCCCGGCCGGGGCAGGATTTGTAATCCTATTTTACGAGGGTTGCCTCAAAGACCCTGCCCGAGACACTGACCCGGAAATCTTTGAAGCCGCCTGAATTCAGAGAAGAGATGTCATCCCGACGGGTCCCGAATCTTGTCCACCAGGCCCAAAGCACATCTCTAATGCAGAACCTCCCGCCACTCTTCAGTATCCTCAGGACCTGCGCGAACGCTTCTTCCATGTCGCAGAAATGGTGCAACGAGTTCCGCGAGAATGCAAGGTCGACCGACGACTGCGGAATACTTTTCATTCCTTCAACACCACTCTGTACGACCTCGAGTTTATTGAGGCCGCTTTGGAATGCTCGCCTCAGGATCATCGCCGCCCTCTTGGGGTCGGGCTCTACTGCATACACGTGCCCTCTGGTTCCCACGAGGTCAGCGGCAAGAGCCGAGTACAAGCCCTTCCCTGCCCCGAGGTCTGCAACGACCATTCCTTCCCTCACCTCCAGCTCATTCAACCAACTCCGAGGGTCCTTCCTCAATGCGCCCAGTCCCTCTTCAGACAGCAGCGTCAGGATAGGTTCTTTGCGGCTCCAGGTGGACCATCAAGGAATCATTGCTTCTTAGGCCTGGATTCCCATCCATACTCTTCGAAATTCCAGGAGCGTCGCGAACCCCAGACCGTCCACATCAAACCGACAAGCAACGCAGTTATCATCAATGATACGATAGTCACGATGACGTTCTGAAACAGGCTGAAGCCGTTAGACCAGTAGAGGGCGTAGAGAAGTATGAAGAGGAGCCATGCGATGACGGCGAGGATTGAAACGACGATCGGAACTGTCGGCATGGGTTTCCGCGCTTCTGTGGGTGGCTGGCTCTGCCGAATGAGACCTGAGCGGGTCATATGGGGTTCGGGGAACGGGAGCGGTATTAAAGTCGAAGACACGATTGCCAGAACTGAATTCGCCACCTAATTCGCGTGCTCGGTTCGACACTCGGTTAACTCCTCACGCGACCTTGGAACGGTTTTAAGCGGACACGGCTGGCCTCGTCTATCGACCGTGAAGCAGCTGCACAACTACATCACGCAGTCGAGGTCCAGGGTCAATGCGAACAAGAGCACCGGGCTAGACGAGTTCAATGCGCTCTTGACAAAAGCGAAATCGACCTTGAGATCTGCAGGATCCAGCTCGCTGAAAGCGAACCTGAACGGCATAACCGTGGAGCTGGTCACGAACAGCGAGCACCAAGCCGACTTCTGGAGGAACAATTGGTGGCCCGCCAAGGATTCGGCTACTCCCGACGCATCAATCTACTCCGTTAGCCGAATCGAAGGCCTTGAGCCTTCCGCATACTATTGCCCACAGCTGCACACTTCGCTGTTCGCGAATACGGAGTACTACGGCCAGTGCAAGTCCTGGGCCCTTGGCATGGCCGCGGCCATCCTCGAGAAGCGGTTCAACACCCTCTCGATCCACGGCGCGACGGCGCTGTACAGGGGCCGTGGCGTCGTAATCATCGCCCCGACAGGGACCGGCAAGACCACTCATTCCTTCGGGATCTTCCTCGACGACCGGGGCAAGATCTGCGGTGACGACTGGGCATACGTTACTTTCCCGCAGGGAGGCTCGGCCGGCCCGGACCGCCCCCTCGTGGCGAGGCAGCCCGAGAGAGCGCTCTACATGCGTTCGGAGTCGCAGAAGGAGCAAGAGTGGCTGAGGGAGGTGTTCGACAGGTCGTTGAGCGAGAATGTCACCGCCAAGAAAGAAGACTGCGAATTCCCCGCAGGTCCGGAGACATGTTCACTGACGAAGCGCAAGTGCGTCTTCAACGATGGGATGAGCTGGTGCTACTACGCCTTCGCCAATTCCAGGGTCCTCGTGAAACGCGAAGAGCTTCTCGGACCCGCCAAGGTGGTGGACGAAGTGCCTGTCAATCTTGTCGTGCTTCTGCGCAGGGACGACCATAGCCCTGCTGAAGTGAAACTGACCCCTGACGCGGCCATTGAAGTGCTGCAGAAGGGCGAGTTCATGGTGCTGCCGGGAGCGGGGCCCAAGGAAAAGTGGGGAACAATCTCATACGAGCCTTGGTACAACCCGTACCTGCTCGAGCTCGACAACTCCAGGCAGACAGGCTTCTTCAGGGCGATGTTCGAGACATGGAAAGTTCCGTGCGTAATCCTGAACACAGGAGTCGAGACCATTCAGCAAACGCACGACAGGATCATCGCGGCACTGGATAGATCGGGGTAGCGGAAACTGACCTTGCTTATGTTTGATTGAGGCGGTGGAGAAGCACCCAGTCAAGTGAACCACAGGCAGCTTGATGCGGCGATACTCTAGCCTATGGTGTAGCCAGCGCAGAGCATGCCGTAGTAGGTGGGGACCTGGTAGGAGAGGAGTTCCCCGCGCATCGGGACCTCTTCCAGGACTCCAGCTAGGACAGTCATCTGCCAGAGGCTGTCTGGCTTCGCTGCCTCGACGAGCTTGCGCGGGAATTTCATTATCGACTTCAGCTTGTCCTCTCTGACTGCCTCGACCACCAGTCCGTCGTATGTCGACGCTTTGGGGCTGAAGCCGTAGGGGCCCCCCTTCCTGTGCGCGTGGGCCTGGTCTGAACTCGCCACGAAAGCAACCCGGCTCTTGGATTTCTCCGCAGCTCGCGCGATGGCACGTCCGAAAGCGAAGTTCTCCTTCAACGGAACCTCCCTCGAAGGCGTAACGATGACCAGCCTGCTCCTGAGCCTCCTCTCTCGGACGAAGAACCACATAGGTATCAGCGTCGCCCAATCCATTGCGAGGTTCGATAATGGTCCCTCGAAGGTCCCGTAGTTCGCGCCCACGACAGGCAGCCCCTCCCTCTCGGCTTCCCGCAGGATCTTCCACGCGAGCTCGACATCGCATCTGCTCCTCAACGAAATCTCCCTTCTTCCCTCAGCGACCCTCCCAGTGGAGTTCTCCGCGAGCACGACTCCCAGGTGTTTGTGCAACCTCAGGTTATGAGGGCTGGCCAGTACGATCGTGTCAGGCCTCGCCGCCCCCATTTGGGCGGCTACCTGTCTCATCCCTATCCTGGTCGGCGCGAAGAGCTTCAGCTCTCTGCCGGCGAGCCGCGGCACAATCTCTCCGCCGTGGGGGACGATGCACGCGTAGACCAGCGTCATCAGACTGGCGAATTCTCCCTTCGCTTATTCAAGTATTCTTGTCTAGATAGTTGAGTATCCCCATCACCGAGGTCCTTACAGAGACCCTGGCGTAGATCGGCAGGTCGTCGATGCCCTCTTCCGAGGTCACCCTCGCGACCATCACGTCAGTGATCTCGTCGAGGTCCTTCTTCTCCTTCCTCATGGCGGCCACTGCCTTCACCCACTCAGTGACCCTGCCGCGCGTGTTTTCGAGAATCGACCTCACGTCCCTTCTTGCTCCAAAATGGGGTAACAGCAGAAGGTTCGGGTCAGTCTGTCCAAGGAGGTTCACAGAGTTGATGAGGGATGTGGGGTCGAAGCTCGGCGGCGGTGTTGTCGGAATCATCGCCTTGGTTCCCGGGTACACTATTCCGACCGCGTCGGCGGTCAACAACGTTCTCGCGCCGTCCAGCATCACCGAAAGCTGATGCGGGGCGTGTCCGGGTGAGTGAAGCAGGGTTGCGCTCATCCCGTCCCCCAGGTCGAGGTGGGACTCTTTCCCGACCGAAGTGACCCTCCCAGCTGGAATCGGTTCTGGCGGGCCGTACAAATCCATTATCGCCTTCCCGAAGACCCTAGTCGCGCTCTCAATCAGCCTGGTGGGGTCCACCAAATGGGGCGTGCCCTTCTCATGGGCGATTACCTCGGCGTTCGGCATCAATTTCAGCAATCGACCGGCAGCGCCTGAATGGTCGAGATGGACGTGCGTGGGGATTACGTATCTTACATCCGAGGGCGCGACTCCGACCTCCCGAAGGCCGGCGAGCACTGTCTCGTACGACGAGGCGTAGCCACAGTCGACCAACGTGACTTTCGGGCCCTTTACAAGAAAGGCGCTGACAGTCTTCGGTTGGCCAAGAGCCATCGTGTCGAGCATGTATACTCGTTCGCCCACTTTAGTAGCGTACACATTCCTTCGCCTCAGCTGTTCTTCGGGTTCGTGAACTCCATCGCCATGGCCGCGAGCGACGCAGTGCCGAACTTCAAGACGTCCTCGTCCACCTTGAACATGGAGCTATGGTTGGGATACACGCACCCCTTCGCGCGGTTACGTGTGCCCAGGAAATAGAAAGTGCCGGGCGCCTTCTCCAGGAACCTGGAGAAGTCTTCACCCCCGAGGACCGGGTTCACAATTCTCACCCTAGTCCCTGGTATCCGTTTCAAAACCTCGATGACCCTCGCTGTAGCTTTCAGGTCGTTGTATGTAATGGGATAGGCATCCTTGATGAACTCCAACTCACAGCGGGCCCCGTATGTCTTGCAGACCCCGTTGACAACCTCCCTCACCTTCTCCTTGGCCCGCGTCCTGACCGACCTGTCGAGCGTCCTGATTGTCCCCTCGAGGACCACGTCGTCTGGTATGATGTTGTCTTTTGTCCCCCCGTGTATGCTGCAGACTGAGATGACGAACGGCTGCACGGGGTCGATCATCCGCGAAGAGACTCCCTGAAGTCCGACTATGACTTGGGATGCGATATAGATCGGGTCGACAGTTTCATGCGGGGCCGAGCCGTGCCCTCCCCTGCCGTGGATTCTGATCTTGAAGCCGTCTGGCGCAGCCATGAGCGCCCCAGCGCGCACTCCGAACTCCCCCGACCGTCTCGTGCTCTCTATGTGAAGCCCGAAGACGTAGTCCACTCTCGGGCTCCTCATCACCCCGTCCTCAATCATCGGTTTGGCGCCTCCCTTCCCGCCGTGCTCTTCGGCGGGTTGGAAGAAGAACTTCACAGTGCCATGAAGCTCATCCCGGTGCTTTGCGAGAAGTTTCGCGGCTCCGAGGAGCATGGCCACATGCGTGTCGTGGCCGCAGGCATGCATGACGCCCTTGACCTTCGACCTGAATCCTACGTCGACCCTCTCGTCGACGGGCAGGGCGTCCATGTCCGCCCGGAGGCCTACGACCCTCCCCCTCTTCGTTCCCTTCAGGATTCCGAGCACCCCAGTACCTCCGACGCCCGTGCGCGTTTCGATTCCGAGCGCCTTCAGTCTCTTCGCTACGAGCCTGGCGGTAGCCACTTCGTGGTAGGACAGCTCGGGTCTCTCATGGAGAATCCTTCTTGTCCTGACAATCTCGGGCTCGATTGCCCGTGCTTCCTGTAGAAGGTTCACGGACCTGTGCCGTTCGTTCGCGACAATAAAAGGTATCATATGGAGGCCCGGCCAGCCCCGAAAGCACGGGCTTGATTGTAGTCGGTTTGGATTTGGCCGGGAGCGAGCGGAGGGACACGGGGTACTGCGCGATGGACGGCGGGATGGCATGCACCACAGCGATCCTTCACACCGACGCGGAGGTTGTTTCGAAGACCCTAGAGGCGCGCTCCCAAGTGGTCAGTATCGACGCACCCCTATTCCTGCCGCGAGGAAGGGTGAGCCTGGAGACGAAGGGGCCTCCTCACTTGAGGGAGTGCGACAAGGAGCTTCTCAAGATGAAGATTAGGTTCTTTCCTATCTCGCTGGGGCCCATGAGGATGCTCACCTCAAGGGGAATCAGTCTCCGCAAGGTCTTCGAGAGCGAGGGGCTCGAAGTGATAGAAAGCTTCCCGGGTGCCATTCAGGATATCCTGGGCATGCCAAGGAAGCAGCGAGGTCTGCCGAAGTTGGAGAGGGCGTTGCGCCGATACGGCGTCTCCTTTGCCAAGTCGAAGTCTGGGTTCACGGGGGACGAGCTGGACGCCGTGACATCGGCGTTGGTTGGATTGATGTACGTCAACGGAGAGTACCGCGCAATAGGGGACCCTAGCGAGGGACTCATGATCCTGCCGCGCACTAGCCCTTAGAACGCCGTAGGCAATTTGCAGCAGGTCGGGGTTGTTCGTCAGCCCAGAGTCGAAGGACCTGCCGCTCTTAGCGTGCTTTCGCGCTCGGCGAGGGGCTCAGGTTTTTAATGAACCGAGAAGGGTTCGACGCGTTGGCGCCGTCCAACCCTGCCAAGGCGGGGACCGCTTTCGTCATAGGCGGCGTGCAGTTCACGATATTGTGGATGCTCGCCGAGGTCTTCTATCCAGGCTATAGCGTGAAGACAAACTACATCAGCGACCTTGGCACGACCTGCCATTCTCCGGGGTCCTGCTATGTCCCGCCTGCATGGTGGATGTTCAACGCTTCAGAAGTGATATTCGGAGTTCTGATTGCTGTCGGGGCGTACTTCTTCTTTCGTGCATACAGGTACAAACCTGCCACAGTGATGATTGCCGTGGCCGGGGTCGCGCTGATTGGCGTGGGCATCTTCAACGAGTCGTGGAGCCCGTGGCACAGCCTCTTTTCCCTCGTGACCTTCCTTTTCGCAGGCCTCTCAGCAATAGCAACCTTCAGGTTTCAGAAGGCCCCGCTATCGTACATCTCCGTGCTCCTGGGGGCGGTAACGCTCCTTTCCCTGATCCTGTACATACCTGATGCGGGCGCATTCGGCAACACCATCGGTGTCGGGGCCGGAGGTTTGGAACGGCTGATTGTGTACCCAGCGCTTTTGTGGGGAATCAGCTTCGGCGGATACCTTCTCGGGCAAAGGGATCTCCCGGTTTGATTCAGCCCTCATGCCCCGTTCCTAGACAGCTCATCGCTTAACTAGGGGAGCAGGACAAATCCATGAAGCCAGCAGCGTATGTGTTCCCGCTCACTGCAGTGGTCGTCTTCCTCCAAGCATTAACCGGGGCATCCACGGTCCTCAACTTCTACGACTTCAATGCGCACATGTCTTCTGGATACGTGACGGTCGTGGTCGCCATCGCGGCAGTTGTCATTGCGTTCGTCGTCGAGCCGAAGTACAACGCGCTCAGGTACTCGTCATTGGGACTCCTCGCCCTGGCGGTGTTGCAGGGACTCGTGGGATTCGCGGCGGAGACCAGCGACCGATTGGTGGCGGTCCACTTTGCCAACTCGCTCGTGCTCTACGGCGTGTCTATTGCGACAGTGTTCTACGCCTTCTGATGGGGACGAACCTCGACGTCCTTTATGCCGAGCTAGGGCTAGCAACACCGAAAGGGACTGCACGGACGACCCGGCCAAGATTATTCCCTGCACAAGTTCGGGCTATTCTGCGGCAGGTGACAATACCATGGTAGCAGTGTCGGCGAGCTCGCTCGGTCGAAGAGATAAATGGCAACAGCACGGTTGGAGGTCCATTTGGCCGAGGATGCCGAGCTCAAGCGCCTGCTATGGTACGTACTCGGAGGCGCAAGGGGAGGGGAGAACAGAGCGAGGATACTACACGAGCTCCGCACCAGGCCCTGCAACCCGAACCAGCTCGCGACGAAACTCGGGCTAGACTACAGGACCGTGGTGCACCACATCAATGTCCTTAGGCAGAATTCGCTCGTCGCAGGCGAGGCTGGGAAGTACGGCGCCACGCTGTTCCTGAGCCCACGGCTGGAGCGAAACATTGTCCTTTTCGAGGAGATCTGTTCAGAGCTCAGGTTCGGGTTCAGTTAGGAGGAGACCGGCTTCATCTTTCTCCAAGTGACACAAATCTCCGCCAGTCTGTTCCTCTGCCGCCGTCGCAAGGTTTATTCGGTGATTACCACCGGCAGGTGGTAATGACCGCAGCAGAGGAGCAGGTTGATTCAAAGTCTGGAATCGCCTGCGACAACACGGGGCTGATTACCTCATACGGAATTGGCGCGACGAAACTCTTCGGGTGGACAGCGGCCGAAGTGGTCGGGAAACAGAGAGTGACGATCTTCCATCTGCCAGAGGCCGTCCAGACCCTCGTCCCCAGGCTGCTGAAGACGGCGGCAGAGACCGGAAAGTTCGAAGAGCAGGTCACGCTGGTGAGGAAAGACGGCTCGAAATTCCTCGCTCTTTTGACCGTTCGCCCTCTGAAGAAGGGAGACGAAATAACGGGCTACATGGGCCTGACGCGTCCAATCAGGAACCTGTAGAAAACCGGTGCGCGGGATATGCCCCATCCTGTCTGGGTGCGCGAGCTGAGGGCGCCTTTCATGCTTCTGCCCGCCATCTTCGTCCCAGTCGGGCTCGCGATAGCGTGGTCGCATGGTTTCTTCAGCCCGCTGGCCGCTGTGCTGACTTTCGCCGGCGCCCTAAGTTTGCATGCAAGCGCGAACGTGCTCAACGATTACTTTGATTTCCGAAGCGGAATCGACCTGGCCACCACGCCGACGCCATTCAGCGGAGGGAGCACGATTCTCCCACAGAAACTCATGGCTCCTACGAGTGTTCTCGCGATGGGAGTCGGCTTCTTGGCAGCCGGCGTCGCAATCGGGTCTTACTTCGTCTATCAGTTCGCGTTCGACCCAGTGCTCATCGTCATCGTCGCCATTGCTGTTTTGTCATTGATCTCGTACTCCTTGGTGACCTCGAAGGTGGGGATTGGGGAGCTCGTCGTTGGCCTTAACTTCGGCCCGCTCCTGGTTCTTGGAACATACTATGTTCAAACGAGATCTATCGGCCCTGAGGCGATTATCGTTGGACTGTCTCTGGGCATCCTTACGTCGGGTATCCTGTACGCAAACGAGTTCCCGGATACGGACGCCGACAAGAGCAAGGGGCGGATTCATCTCGTCGTCAGATGGGGGAAAGCCAAGGCCGCCAGCCGCTTCAGGATACTAATTGCTGCCGCCTATCTGATTCCAGTCATGGGTGTACTGTCTGGCCTTGCGAGCCCCGTCGCGCTGCTCTGTCTTATCACCCTCCCGAAAGCCAGAAAGACCGTCAGGCTACTCAGCCAGAACTACGACAAGCTGGCGGAATTGATTCCAGGCCTCGCCTCTATGGTCATGACAACCTTGTTCACCGGCGTCGCCTTCCTAGCGGGCTACCTGCTTCTCGGGTTGGTCTGACAGGGAACAAATAGGGCAGCGCAGGGCCCGGCACTCGGGGTGAAGCCGGCATCGAAATTGCGACTCAATCGGACTGGTAGACTTTCTCGCAGGAGTGAAACGCAACGCATGCTTGAATGCGGGGGGTGGGATTCGAACCCACGAACCCCTAAGGGATGGGATGACTCAGCAAAGTTCGCGCTTAAGTCCCACGCAGTTAGCCAGGCTTTGCTACCCCCGCGAACCCCGCTTTCGGCGGGTTCCGTTATTAAGCTGGCTTTCTAAGAGACCTGATTCATCAACGCCCTCAGACTCTTGGTGTTCATCACGTGCTCGGACTCGAGCCAAGCCCGCCTGGCGACCAATAGCCCGTAGCCGACATTCTCTAGCTCCCCGGCGGAGTGTGCATCTGAATCTATCACCAGAGGCACTCCCGCCTCCATCGCCTTCCTGGCCCAGACGTCATCAAGGTCCAGCCTCGCGGGCTCCCCATCTATCTCCAGCATCTTTCCATTCTCCTTTGCAACCTTGATCACCTTCTCGAGGTCGATGGGATTGCCCTCCCGCCTGCCAAGAAGCCTATTCGTGGGATGGCAGAGAAAATCTACCGAAGGATTAGACAGCGCCTTCGCCGCACGCTCGGTCAATTTGGCCGCGTCCTGCTTGTAGTTCTGGTGCAGAGACGCGCCGACGAGTTCGAATTCATCCAAGAACTTCCCTTCGAAGTCCACAGAGCCATCAGACTTGATCTCTGCCTCGACTGCTTTGATTACTCTGAACGGAGCCAGTTCTTCATTGAGCTTGTCTATCTCCTTCCACTGCCGCCTAAACTGCTCCTCCGAAAGGCCGTTCGCGACCCTGACCGACACTGAATGATCCGTGACAGCGATGTAGTCGTATCCCCTCTCAATTGCGGCGTGTGCCATGGCCCGCACCTCTTCGGACCCATCGCTCCAGGTCGTGTGCATCTGCAGGTCGCCCTTCATGTCGTCCAGTTTAATCAGGTTGGGTAGCTCGCCCTTCTTGGCTGCTTCGATTTCCCCCCTATTCTCACGGAGTTCGGGAGGTATGAACCGCAAACCCAGTCTCTTGTAGACCTCCTCTTCGGTCGCGCCCGCTATCCTCTTCTCGTTCTCGTTGCCGAAGAGGCCGTACTCGTTCAGTTTCCATCCTCGCTTGATCGCGATGCTGCGCGTCGCAATGTTGTGGTCCTTTGATCCGGTGAAGTAGAGCAGGGCCGCCCCGTATTCCAGCGGGTCGAAGACCCTGACGTCTACCTGTGCCCCCTCAATCAGCTTCACGCTCGCCCGTTTCGGTCCGCTCTCAAGCACCTGCGCAGCCCCAGGGCACCCTGCCAGGGCCTCTGTGGCGCGCCTGTCTGTGGAGAGAAGGTCGAGGTCACCGATGGTGCTTTTGCCCCTCCTGAGGCTGCCAGCCATCTGGACCACAATTCCGAGGGCTCCGAAGTAGCTCGTGAGGGTCTGGTAGACGCCCTCGGCTTCGGGCAGAAGCATGCGCTTCTCGAATGACTGGAGCTTCTCGATTCCCAACTCGAAAGACTTGCGGACAGTCGCGCCGAACTCCTCGTCTAACTTGCCTGATTCAAGCGCCCTCTTCAGCTGGTCCACGCTCGTGATTCCAAGGTCGTGCGACAGCTTGTAGGCCGTTCTGGGGCCTACCCCCTGTACCTTCATCAGGAGCGGCACCCCTAGCGGGACCTTCTTCTGCAGGTCCTCCAGAACCTTCAGCTTGCCTGTGCGAAGGTATTCGTCGATTTTCTTCGCTATGCCCGACCCGACATACTGGATCTCTTCGAGCTTGCCGTCCTTCCAGGACCTCTCGATGTCCTCTTCGATGTTCCTGACGCTGGTCGCCGCCCTGTGATATGCGATGACCTTGAACCTGTCCTCGCCGTTCGCCTCAACAAGTTCGCCGAGCCTGTCGAGTAGGGCGGCAACCTCCTGATTCCTCAACTCGATGGAATTTGCCCGACAAGAGTTTTAAAAGCAGTTCTGCGCGCGCAAGTGCCGTTGTCGCGTTTCCAGAAAGCCTTCGTTCTCCTCAAGGTCCGGCCCGGACACGAAAAGAGAGTGATGGACGACCTCCTCAAGCTTCCCGAGGTCAGGGAGGTCCACATCGTGCCCGGCCAGTGGGACCTGATTGCGATAGTCGAGATTGAGAAGGAGGCCGTGGTCCCCAGCGACCGGAAGGTCTACAGCGTGGTGATGGATAGAATTGGGAAGATCAAGCACGTCCAGGACACCGACACGATGGTGTCACAGTTCTCGAGATCGAAATAGAGACTACCGCCACCAGCCGTATTCCTTGGGCGGGTCGGTAATCTCCGATGCCCGCTTCGCCTCGATCATGACGTTGTCCTCGATCCGGACGCCCAGTTTTCCGGGAATGTACGCCCCCGGTTCCACTGTGAAGAACATGTTTTTGCCGAGCACCTCCCTGCCTCCCTGGACAATGTACGGTGCCTCGTGGACCTCCAGGCCGAGGCCGTGCCCAGTCCTATGGATGAAATAGTTGCCCAGTCCCGCCTTCTCCAGATGGCGGCGTGCGGCCGCGTCCACCTTCCCGACTGCGACGCCCACGCCTGCAGCCGATATCGCCTTCTCCTCTGCAGCACGGACCTCGTCATAAACGCGCTCGACCTCCCTCGACTGTCCGAGGCAGAATGTCCTGGTAATGTCCGCGTAGTAGCCTTCAAAGGTGGCCCCGATGTCGATGACGATGCTCTCACCCCGAGCTATCTTCCTCGAGGTGGGCAGTGAGTGAGGGTCCGCCGCATGGGGGCCCGACTGGACCAGGACATCGTCCACTTTGGTGCCGCCTTGGGCATAGATCGTATCGCTGACCTTCCTCGCGAGTTCCGATTCGCTGATACCTTGCCGAATCAGGGCCGGGAACCGCCTGAATGAGTCGCTGAGAATCCTGGCAGCTTTCTTCATCGTCCGGACCTCGGCTTCGTCCTTAACCTCCCTTACTCCTTGCAGAATCGGCTCCGCGTCTTCCAGGTGAGGGTCCGCGCGCTTCAGCAGTCTGTGCAAGAAGAGAAAAGGGACCCTTCCCTCAACCCCCCACTTGCCCCCGACTCCGAGATCCTTTACGGCACGGCCGATGGCCGACGCAGGCCCTTGCGAGTCGGTCCAATCGTGAACACGCAGGTCCAGCGGGCTATTCCTGTACGGACCCGCCTCCAACCTAGGAGCAATCAAGGTGGGAGTTCCGTCCGCAGGCACAAGCAGCATGAACGGCCGCTCCATCAAGAGCGACTCGACCCCCGTCAAATACCGGAGGTTCGGGCCCGGAACTATGATTACGCCTCGGAGTCCAGCTTTGCCGATTTCCCTAGCCAACCGGCGCGCCCGCAAACCATAAACCCCCTTTTGGTCCATTCCGCAATCCCGCTTGGAGGCATCGTTAATACCTTGTTCCTGGCCGGGCCGTAAACGTCTTGAGCCTCGCCAAGACGCTCCTCTTCCGAGTCGCAAAGCGCTGGATAGCCGGCGTTGACCTCGAATCGGCCATCGCGGACGCGAAGCGCGCCAACGGGGAGGGCATGAGCGTCATAATCAACTTCCTTGGGGAGGACATCACTGACGGAGCGGTCTCAGATTCTCACGCCCGCCAGTACATCTCCCTTCAGGACTCAATCAGCGAGAACGGCATCGAGGGCTGCGCCTCAGTCAAGCTTACTCAGTTCGGTCTCGGCAGCGACGACGAGGGAGCAAGGCTGAGGCTCGAGAGGGTCGCGTCCAACGCCGAGCGCCTCAAGCAGAGGCTATGGGTCGACATGGAGGGCTCTCGCGTCACCTCAAGAACACTGAGCATCTATTGCGACGCGTTCGCGAAGCACGGGCACCTCGGCGTGGCAGTCCAGGCCTACATGAGGAGGAGCGAGGCTGACACAAGGATGCTGCTGGACCGCGGTGCGATCATAAGGCTGGTCAAGGGCGCATATAGGGAACCCGAAACTGTCGTCTTCCCCACGAGGCGCGAGGTCTCGAAGAAGTATGCCGAATTGCTCCGCCTCCTCTTCGAGCGCGGTGACAACTTCGCTGTCGCGACCCACGATTCCGAGCTGATTGACGAAACGAAGCGCCTTGCCGAATCCAAGCACGTCAGCTTCGAGTTCCAGATGTTGAAGGGGATAAGGAACGAAATGAAGGAGGACCTGGCGAAGTCCGGATACAGGGTCACGGAGTACCTGCCCTACGGCGCGAGCTGGCTTGCGTACTCCAGGCGGCGTATGACCGAGCACCCGAGCAACGTCTGGCTGCTACTCAGGTCGCTTGTTTAGCCTCCTATCATGATGTAATCGGCCTTGATTACAATATCAACTAATCTACACTTCACTCGTGAAGTATCCTATCATGCGCTTGAAGTGACATGGCCGACTTCACGACCGGACAAGTATGGGGAGCCCTCAGGAAGGCATGGAAGGGTTACCGGATTGCGAAGGTCCAGCACGACAACGCACGCATGGTCGAGTATGCGACCCGCATCAGGACCCTCCAAGGTCAGCTTGGCGTTCCTCAGGCAAATTTCCCAGATCTAGGAATCTAGAGGAGCAAACCTCCTCTCCTTCCTTTTTTGAATTCAGTCCGAGTGAGTAAGCTCTTTCTCAATCTCTTCGAGGAAGTATCCCACGACATTCTGCCTTAGGCCGAGGGAGGAGGACATCCCAGCGATGTCGTCTCTCTGCTCGCGCATTATGTACTTCAGGACCTTCCTCCTGTCGGAGATTTCGAGCGCTGTGCTGGCCTTGGCGGCCTCCCGCAGGGCGAAACTTCTGAGGTAGAGCAGCACGGCCCGGTGTTCCTCCATGTCCTTGAGCTTCCTGTCCACATCTCCGATCAGCTCCGCCAGCGGTCCTATCTTCGACGCTTCGTCGGGGTAGCGCATTATCTCGTTCATCCTAGCCATCGTATGCGCGCCCTCGGAATCCTCCATCCCCGGCACCGCACCGAATGTGAAGACCCGTGCCCTGAACAGGTTTGGTGCCAGGTCTATGGTCACCGAGAGGCTCTTTCTCAAGCGGTACTCCTTCCTCTGGGGACCCCTAGGGCTATCCTCCAGCATAGTCCCCACTAACCCTGAACCTTCCATGTTGACTAGGTGCTTGGCGACCAGCTGCTGGCTGATTCCGAGCTCCTTCGACAGCTGTAGCTGATAGTTTGGCTCTTGAGTGAGCTTGGCGATGATCCTCCTCCTGATGGGGTTCTCGACTGTACCCAATACCGAGTCGAGTTCGGCCTGGCTCATTCTCTCATCCCGCATTGATAACTAGAGTGCACCGGTCAAAACCGCTGATTTGCATAATGAGCCAGCGTCGTATAAATAGATTCTAGAGCGGCCACGAGCCATGAACGCAGGCCTGAACCAGGGCGAGTCTCCTTGACCCTCAGCAAGGTTGCCTTCTTCGAGCACGGGGTAGTAGCAAGCGAACAGCCCTTGGCCTCGCTCGCAGGTTCGGAGGTGCTGCGGCGAGGCGGCAACGCGTTCGACGCTGCTCTCGCGACGAGCTTCGCCCTGGCCGTCACCTTCCATCCAGCCGGGGGCCTAGGCGGCGATTTCTTCGCGATGGTGCACGAGGCGAAGTCTGGAAGGGTCCACTGTCTGAACGCAAGTGGATGGGCTCCTTCCGGACTCTCCGTCGACCTCCTCAAGGCGAAAGGGAATAGCGAGGTCCCGCTCTTCGGACCATTCTCTGTGGTCGTTCCAGGCTTTGTGGCCGGCATCACCGCCCTGCACAAGAGATTCGGCAAAGTCGGACTTCGGGGTCTTCTGTCGCCCGCGATCAGCTACTCAAAGAGGGGATTCCCCGCAGGAGAGGGCATCTGCAGGTCCGTCGCGGGAACCTATGACACCCTGTCCGCCGAAGCTAGGAGGGTGTTCGCCCCGGAAGGCCGACCTCCTTCCCCGGGGGATTGGATTCGCCAGGAGAATCTTGGAAAGGTGATCGAGGACATCTCCCGCGGAGGGGCGGCGGCATTCTACAAGGGGCCGCCCGCCGACAAGATCAGCGAAAAGCTGACAGCCCTCGGGGTTCAGACCAAGAGGAGAGACTTCGATTTCAAGCCAGAGTGGGTCGAACCGCTCACCCTGAACTACAACGGCACGACTGTCTACGAGGTCCCGCCGAACAGCATGGGTGCCACTACACTCTTGATGCTGAAGTACCTCTCCAAGAACGACCTCAGGAAGACCGGCCCGCTGTCAAGAGAAAGAATCGCGTTGACTATGGAGGCAGCTGCGTTTGCCTATGGGAGGCGTGACGAATTACTGGGTGACCCCCGGTTTGGCCGCGTGGACATGGCCAATTTCATGCGCATCAGCTCTGGTCCGAAGGCCCCACCTCAGGGCAAACTTAGGGATGGTGACACCACGGCATTCTCGGTAGTAGACAAGGATGGCAACGTGGTCTCGGCGATCCAGAGCCTCTTCCATCATTTCGGCTCGAAGGTCTTCGTCGAAGACTGCGGGATCATGCTGAGCAACCGTGGGGCAGGGTTCAGAATGTCTGGGCCGAACAAACTGGAACCAAGGAAGCGCCCCCTCCACACCCTCTCTGCTCTCCTGATGGACTGCGGCGACGGTCCGACCCTGGCGATTGGAACGAGCGGGGGCGAATACAGACCATTCCAGCACACGCTGTTCGTCACAAACATCGTCGACTATTCCATGAGTTTAGAGCATTCGATTGACCACCCTAGGTTCCTTTGGAGCGGGGAGAGATCCTTGATCGCGGAGGCTGGCTATGAACCGTTGGCACACTCCAGATACGACGTGGAGAACCTGCCACATCCGGGAAGGACTGGAGCCTGCCAGGCAGTGGAGATGCTGCCCAAGGCAAGGAAGGGTGTCTGCGATGTGCGCGGCGACGGCTTTCCGACCGGGTACTGAACTCTGGTTCAGGATGTAACATATACCACATCCAGCTGGTCACTCAGGCAGTGACCATCAAACCTGAAACAGGCTTTCTCCAAGCCAGACCAGAGGCTCGCCAGCCTGCAACGCCTGGGCATTTCGCAGGAATTTGTTGAAGAGCGGGTTGGTGTCGAACTCCCAATGCTCAGCCATGCTCGGCACTTCTACGTGCAGGATGTAGTCACGTACTCACCCCTTGCCCTGGTTTCCATCTTGGACAGGGGTCAAAGAAGCCGAGATGAACTCGCCCTCGGCCTTGAAACGCCGCCAGAGAGGGCGGACTTCCTTCTCGAACAGCCTCTCGAACTCCTTTGTCTTGCTCTCGTCCAGTCTCAGGATGATTACGTTTGTCTGGGACATGCGTCGCCTGGTCTGGACCTACCCCTTTCAGTCTTGACTCTCGGACGTCGGGCCATCGAAGCAATTGTGTTTTCGCGACCCTCATTCCCGTGCAAGGCATTCGCGCCGGATATTCATCCGTGTTGTCAAAGCGGGCCCGGTGGGATTCGAACAATGTTAGGTCAGGTCTTCTCGGAAAGCTCTCCACCGACATAGACCAGTCTTGGACGAGGCGTTCTTACGAAGCTGACAAGCGATGCTGGGATCGACAGTACGAATGCGAAGACTCCGAGTCCGAGGAAACCGTACGCTCCGATGACCGCGCCGCCTGCCAAAGGCAGTGCCATAGATGCCACGTTGTTTGCAACGTCGTTCAATCCAAACACCCTTCCTCTCACCGAAGGGTCTGTTGCTGCAACGATGGAGGCCGTGGACGATATTGTGGAGGCGCACCAGCCGACGCCCACTAGAAACATCCCAAACGTGATTAGGTAGTAGTTCGGAGTCAGCGGAGTCAGAAAACCCCCGAACCCAGTGATCAGCGGGCCAATGACCATCAGAGCCTTCGGGCCGCGACTGTCAGTTATCCTTCCGAGGGGGTACGAGGGTAGATACATCCCGACCACGTGAATGGTTATCGTAGCCTGGATAAGGAAGAGGGGGAAACCCTCTCCGTTCATGTCTAGGGAAAGCAGGGACATCATTGCAACCATTATTCCCCAGGAAATCGAGGAGGCTGAGAAAGGAGCTGTGAGCCGAGAAAGTTCGAGATTGCCTGCTGGGCCTTTCGTCTCGCCCAAGCCACGACTCATGATTTTCGCGATACGACTCGGGTCGGGCTTGACAAGGGCTATGGCGAGCATGGCGGGGATCATCGAGACAGCTCCCGCCAACCACAAGAGGGTAAAGGAGTCGAGCCCCGCCGCTGGTGCCGATAGCTCGACGAGGACCACAATCGGGATTGTGGCGATGGAACCAATGATTGAAGCTGTATACAAGTATGCGATTGCGCCACCGGCTTTCGAAACGTCGTACATGTCTGTCATGGCGATTCTTATCTGGCTAACTATCGCATTGCCAACGCCGTAGATTAGAAAGAGTATGAAGAAAGGCGCGACCTGGGGCGAGGTCTGATTCAATGCCAGGGCGAGGTATGAAGAACTGATTATCACCGCGCCCACCATCAGTACCAGCCTTCGCCCCTTCTTGTCCATCAACCATCCGCTGAAAAAAGGGACGCCTACTCTTCCTGCAAAGGTGACAGCGATGACGAGTCCGGCAAGTGCGGGATTTCCTGTTAGTTTTAGGACAACGAGCGAACCGATAAGGGAGCTGACTTGGCTGGGAATGATAGACAGGGCTTGAGCAGCTGTGAGAAGTCTTGCGTTCCTAGCTATGGACCGCCGTAGATCCTTACCATCTGTCCCCATGCTCTGAGCGAAGTCCCTGCAACCTCGGGCTTATGAACTGCAGGTTTGTTT
>JAJTZC010000003.1:6811-53715 GCA_032906705.1 Nitrososphaerales archaeon | reverse complement strand
CCATGCTCTGAGCGAAGTCCCTGCAACCTCGGGCTTATGAACTGCAGGTTTGTTTAAGAAGGTCTGCCGACCAAGTGGAACTGAAAGGCGGGCCCGGTGGGGCTCAGTATCATATGGTACCGAATCCCTCGTCAAGCATCTGCATGTACCTTGGTAATCGATTCTCCGCCAGAGGTTATTGACGCTTATGAAGTGTGAGAACGAGATTCCCACTGGCACTCTGCAATTCACTCAAGTATTCTCTCAGGAAGGTCTTGACGTCTCGCCGACCTGTTAATCTTAGCCAGAGAGGTCCGTGGTCACGATCAAACTCAAGCGAGAACTTCAAGAAAGGGCAGCAGAGTGTCTCCAGAGTAACCCACTCAGCAATCTTGATGTAGAATTGGGCATCACTCGGGAAGGAGAAAGCGTAGCCGTTCCGTAGCTCCCGTGTTCTCAGGCGAGCAGCAGCCAGCTCTTCTGTCATCATTTGATGCCGTTTCCTTTGTTCTGGATTGAAGGCGGTCAAGTCGCACGCGATTGCGGACGCAACTTTGGGCTTCACTCTAACTTCCCCGACGCTAAATTCCAGCCTGCGGATTTCACCCTAATATATTTGCGGTCCCCAGTGAAAGTTCTGGGTTACGCGAGGTGCTCTAGTTCCTTTCTGTCTACCCGTCACCTCGTCCACAGATGTCACGCAAGCAATGGGCACTGAAGTCTCTGCGTGAATACTTCCCCTGTTTGGTGGGGAATCCCCGCCTCAGATTTCATTCCGTAACGCGACAACCGAGATTCTAACTCAGATGGCATATGGTTGGGGGGCACGAACTGGTACCTGTGGTCAAGTTCTCTTCTCCATCATAAGTTCTAGAACAGAGATTCTTACTCATGGTACACAAGAGTATTTGAATAGAATTTTTGGTTTATGAAAGTTCTTCGTCTGCGCTTTGTAGATGTGGACATGCTGGTATCTGAAGCGGGCCCGGTGGGGTCTGTCCTATGCGCAAGTCGGAAAATCAACCCCAAACCCTTGGCACTGGCGCAGCTGAGGGCAATTCGTATTCAGAGCACGGCAAGGATCTCCGGCCAGTAGATTACAGCGAATCCAATGGCGATGAGGGCGCCCGCAACAACTCTGCTGAACCAGATTGCGCCTCTCACGGCGACTTTCTCAAAGGCAATTATTCCTGCCATGACAGCCATGAAGGGAATGCTCATCGCTACCACAGCCATCATGACAAGCATGTAGGCCCAGCAACAACCAACACAATATTTGCCGTGACTCAACCCCATCTGCACTGCCCCGAGAAGCCCCGTCCTCGAATGAAGCACAAAGAAGTCGGCTGGGGAGGTGCAACTCAACAGAGATTTGAGCTTAAGCGAAGAGACCTGATAGAGACCGGCGACGATGAGGACGAACCCCGGCGCGAAACGACCAAGGGAAGAGAGAGCAGGAGATGAAGACGTGTAGCTTAGGACGCCGAAGATTGCGAGGTATATCAGGAGACCCAGCCCTGCATAAGTCGCCAGGTAGCCGAGAAGGAACAGTGGAGTTCCCACGCTTCTGATCTGGGATGGGTTGGCTTCTTGTTCAGCGACAACGCTGTTGTAGAAGAGAACAACCGGAATCATCGCTGGAAACATCATAGCTGCCATCCCGACGAGCCAAACAACCTCGAAAATCGCGAGCGAGGAGACTGATAGGGACGAAACGATCATGGAAACGCCATCTCGCCCAATTGCGCCGTCGCCCGATGAGAGTTGGGGCATCAGATAGTACGAGGCGAGCCATGAAAAGGCGGCCGCAACTATCAGCAGACCTGCTAGCCCTGTGGAAAGCTTGTCACGCGAGGACAAAGCGGGGAGACGAGGACCTGGGAAGGGGTTCCCGGCGTTCAAAGGGAGACTCGCCCTCCGTAACCTGTCACGGACGCTTTCCTAATTACCGTGCTCGACAGACCCGTACCACGCGTTCTTCCCGGGGGCAGCAAACTTCAGTCCCGTGGTAAAGACCGAAAACGACCTTGTCGAGGTGACATTGAGTTCGTGGCACACCAAAGCGTCGGGCAGAACTATCTTTGCATTCGTCTCCGCCCCTGTGACCGGGTTCCTCATAGGTTCAAGAGTTGCAAGCACCTCGTCCCCGGCTTTGTAGTGGCTTCTCCCGCCATCTAATTTCCATTCGAATGGAACAAAGGCAGTGTCGAGCCAGACATCAAAAGTACGTGCGAAGATTGGCCACGGCTTTCCTTTGACTTTCCCCTTGACGATTTGATCCAGAGCACTCCTCTGCTCTTTTGAAGCTTCCTCCTCGATCCAAAGTTTTGCCGTGCCTTGGCCTTCGTGTATCTCTCCAGGCCACTTCGCCATCAACGCAAATGCGAGTCCGTTCAGCTCTACCTTGCCGCAACTGCCAGTACGGATTTTAAATGCCCAGCCTCCTTCGCAGTAACCCGTGGTCGGGGCTTGATTGAAGTTGCACGGGCACCCCCAATCACAGTTACACGCGGTAATGACGTCAGCCCTGTACCTCCATTTGACCTGACTTCCATCCAATCCTTGAGCCCTAGGCGTGAATTGCTCAGGCCACGGTTTGTTATATAAATTCCATTGCCTGAGACAAGAAACTCAGAATTTGAAAGCGAAGTTAGGTTCTGCATTCAGTACAGCGCAGGAATTTGGTCAAGCAATTGAGCTCAGAAATATGAACTCAAGTTGTAATTGAGACTTGAAGCAAAACGTGGCGGGCCCGATGGGATTTGAACCCATGGCTTCTGCGAGCTAAGCTCTCTACAGCTTAGGAGGATCGGCGTGTCGCTCTGCCGCGCTGTCCATACTGCGCTACGGGCCCAGCCAGAGCCGCGAAAAGGTAGAATATTACCTGTTGGCCCAGCCTAATCGACAAGGTCGAACTCGAGCTCCAACTCCTTGCGCGAGTTCCTGAACCTGTTCTTGCCCAATCTGATCGTGCCGACCAAGGTGGTGTTGTCCAGATGCCTCTCAACGCAGCAATTGATGTTCCAGTCAGGTATCCTGACGATCTTCAGCCTTGTGACTGTCGAAGGGAGTGGGAACAGGTCGTAGATTTGGTTCCCGAAGTGCTTCTCTGCCTCCTCCTTCTCCATCTCGAACTCCAGCATCTCGGCACCCTCGGAGACCTTCCGGTTGGCTGCCTGCTCGATTTTCCCGAGTTCAGCCTCGGTTGGCGCCCGTTCGAACTGTACCACCAGCCTGCCATGCCTTCCTGAGACGAAAGTAGATGTCGTCCACTTGGCCCCAAGGACGTTCTGCACCGCCCCTTTGAGCACGTGTACGGCTGAATGGGCTCTGATCTCTTCCTCGCTCAACTACAGCCTCGTTGCTATCTTGTAAAAGTCAGAGAGCCTGGTCTCCAGCCCGTACCTGGTTTCGTTGCCCCTCATGTACAGGAATATCGAGAGGAGCGTTGGCCACATCCTCATCATGCTGAACCTTCCCTCTATCTTCGACTTGATGAAGTCGTAGACCTTCGCGTAGATTTCGAAGTGCTCCAGCACCGCCTTCCTGTATCCCTCCCTGTCGCCCAGATGGTCGACGAACAGGTTCACGCACTGCATGCTGGGTATGATGCCCTCGCCGAGCATGGGATAGACGGTGCCAATCGACTCGCCAACCCCCACTACCTTCCCTTCGAAGAAAGGCTCGCAGAGTTTCGGCGGCGTAACCCTCACAGGCCTCCCAATGCGCCTCACTACCTCGCAGTGATACTTCTTCACGAACTCCTCCAGTTCGCCCCTGTACCTGCCTCGAAGGTCCCCGGCACCCACATGTGCCATCCCGTCGCCCAGCGGGAAGTACCACCAGTAGCCCGTTATCCCCTCGTAAGGCCTGATCACAAAGTCGTCATAGGGCAGCTCCTTGGACTTCACCTGGTACTCCAGGGATGGGATGACTATGTCCTCCTTCAGCTTGGGGAGCAGCGACCTGTGGAGGCCAGTCGCATCAACTACCATGTCGAAGTCTTCGAAATGACCGTTCGGTTCCTTGATTTGTTCGCCCCAGTGCATGGTCTTGTCCTTGATCATGTCGTGTGTCAGCTTGTGTTTGTCGTAGGTCACAAGACCCTTCAACTTGATTTCCAGCTCCTCGTCGCCGAGCTCGACGATCATCCTCTTGCCCCTGTGGAGGACGTAGTCGTCGAAGTTGAACCCAGCCTTCCTCACCAGGTCCGTGATGAACGGTTCGCTGGTCCCCCACGCACAGACCGTGTACCAGTTCTGCTCCGACCTCATCTCGAAGCCCTCCACCTGATGTTCGCTAGGAAGACGATTCAGCAGGTAGGCGCCAGCGACTCCAGTTCCGACCACCGCAATTCTCAGAATCACTCACGGCTCCTTGTCGTGAAAGCGCCGTGCCAGTCTATTCTACTTGTCGATTCCAATCCAAGCTTGCTCTGATTCAGGGCCATTGGTGATTGTTTCGACCGCGCGACCCTCTCATCATGCTTTAATAAACCAAGTAAACCTAGTATACCGACATTGTCCAAGGTAGTGAAGGTCTCCGATGACACCCACTCGAAGCTCGCGAGCCTCGCGAAATGGGGCGAGTCCATGGACCAGGTCATCCAGCGTCTGACCAGCCAAGCGAAAGGACTCGAAGACGTGATCGCGGGACAGAGTGCGATCTGCTTCATCGACGGCCATGAGGGTAGGCTCCTATACAGGGGCTACGACATCGAGGACCTGGCCGCGAAGTCGAACTACGAGGAGAGCACGTTCCTGCTCTGGAACGGACACCTTCCAATGCAGAGCGAGCTCAGAACATTCACTGCGGACCTCTCTTCGAAGCGGTCGATTCCGAAAGAGGTGGTCTCGATTCTGACGACCCTGCCGAGGAACTGTGACGCGATGGACGCCCTTCGGGTCGGCGTCGCCACGCTCGGGATCTTCGACGACCCCATGTACACCCAGCAGGAGAAATCGATGTCGATCGCCTCCAAGATTGGCACCATAGTCGCCGCAATCCACAGGCACAAGCACGACCAGGAGATTCTTCGCCCCAAGGAGGACCTGGGCTTTTCTTCGAACTTCCTCTACATGGTCACGGGGAAGGAGCCGAGCGAGCCAGACGCGAGGCTGATGGACGTCCTCCTCATCCTGCACGCCGACCACGAGCTGAACGCGTCAACGTTCACCGCTAGGATAATCGCCTCGACGCTCTCCGACATCTATTCTGCCGTCACTGGCGCAGTCGGGGCGCTGAAGGGTCCGCTCCACGGAGGAGCCAACGAGAAGGTGGTCGAGATGACCGCAGAAATCGGGAGCCCTGCAAAGGCAGAGGCCTACGTCTCCGGGAAGCTTGCAGCCAAGCAGAAGATCACTGGGTTCGGACACAGAGTCTACAAGACGATGGACCCCAGGGCAAAGATACTCAAGGAGATGGCGCGCGAGTTCGTCATAACAGACCAGGAAAGGCAGTCCTTCCAGATTCTGGAGAAAGTCGAGGCGATGATGAAGGCTGACAAGGACCTCTACCCCAATGTCGACCTCTATTCCGGGCTCGCCCTGAACCACATTGGGATACCTAGCTACCTGTTCACGCCTGTCTTTGCCGTCGGCAGGGCGCCAGGCTGGCTGGCCCACGTCCTGGAACAGTATGCGGACAACCGAATCATCAGGCCCAGGGCAGACTACATCGGACCTAAGAGGATGGAATACGTACCGATAGAGAAGCGGACTCCCATGGCGGTGGCGAAGCGGTGAGGGTCGAAGCGCTCATCAAGCGCAATCCAGTCACGATAAGCTCCAACGCGACCATCAAGCAGGCGGCCGAGGTCTTCACCCGAGAGAAGATCGGTCTGTTGGTCGTGGCCTCGTCCATCAGCCCGGTGAAGGCATTGGCAGTCGTCTCTGAGCGTGACGTGGTCAGAGCCGTCGCGGCTGGTACGCCACTGAACAACCAGCTGGACTCTGTCGCGACAAAGAAGCTTGTCAGCGTAAAGCGCTCTGACAGGCCATCAAAAGCTGTGCGGCTGATGATGGAGAACGGGATACGGCACCTTGTAGTTGAGAACGATGACGGCTCCCTGTTCGGCGTCCTTTCCATTCGTGACTTCTTCCGGGAGCAGAAGCTACTGCAGAGCTTCCTGCGGGAAGAGACAGAGGACGTCCACGGCGTCGACTGAATCTCAACGCTGTGCGACAGTAACCGTGACCGTCAAACCTAAATAGAATGTGACGGTCAAAATTTCCAGATGGTACTCTTCGGCGACATCGCCACCGTCTTTCTCATGGGGCTCGTAGGGGTAGCCTTCACGGTCCCCACCGTGGTATTGCCGAAACTGCTTGCTCCCAGGAGGCCGAACCCGATCAAGAACGCTCCCTTCGAGTGCGGGCAGGTCCCGGTCGGCGCCGGCAAGATGCACTTCATGATGCAATACTACTCCTACCTGCTGATGTTCATAGTGTTCGACGTGATGGCGATGTTCCTCTACGCCTGGGCTGCCTCCTACCAGCCGCTCGCGCTCGGCGTCTCGTCCGATTGGGTGCTCACTCTGTTCATCGGCATGCTGATAGTGCCGATGGGCTTCGCCCTAAACTTGGCTGGGAGGCGCGAACTTTGGTAGAGGCCCAGACCGTCCAGAGGGACGGGACCTTCCAGGTCCTCGTGGGCAAGCTGAGCGACGTCGTCCAGTATGCCATCGGCGACCCGATGCGCTACCTTGCGAACTGGGGCAGGCTCTACTCGCTCTGGCCGGTCCACCTGGAGACAGCCTGCTGCTCGGTGGAAGTCGGCGCAGCCGCGGGATCCAGGTGGGACTTTGAACGCTTCGGGACCCTCGAGGCCTTCGGTTCGCTCCGCGCCTGCGACCTGATCATAGTGATGGGCACAGTCACGAGGAAGCTGGCGCCTCGCCTGAAGCTGATCTACGACCAGATGGCCGACCCGAAGTGGGTCATCGCCATGGGCGCATGCGCCATAACAGGCGGCCTCTACTTCGACTCTTACAACGTCTTGAGGGGCATCGACGACATCATGCCCGTCGACGTCTACGTCCCCGGCTGCCCGCCGAGAGCCGAGGCGCTCCTGCAGGGCATCGTCCTTCTCCAAGAGAAGATCAGGAACTCTCCAAGCCTAAGCGGAGCCTGACCCCGCCCATGAGTCAGGCCAACGCCCCGCAGCCACAGCCACCCACTGGACCATCCTCGTCCGCACCCCCTCCGAAGCCCGAACCCATCAGGGCCAAGGAGTTCGCTGGGAAGATCACGGCGAAGTTCCCTGACGTGAGGGTTGACTACATGCGCGAGAGGCGTCTCAAGGTCACGACCGCGCCCGACAGGATGAGGGAAGTATGCTTCTTCGTCAGGGACGAGCTCGGCTTCGACCACATCAGCGCAGTCAGCGGCGTCGACTGGATTGGAAAGAACGAGTTCGAGGTCGTCTATTTTGTCGGCTCGCTGACCAAGCCCGGCCTCGAGGACTTCGTCGTCTGTGTGGCCGAGCGAGTCCCCCGAGACAATCCCGTCGTGCCTACCCTCATCGACGTATGGCTTGGCGTCGACTATAGCGAGAGGGAGACCCACGAGATGTTTGGCATCGACTTTCAGGGGCATCCCAACAAGAACCATCTCTTCCTCCCTGAGGATTGGAACGACCTCCCGCCCCTCCGCAAGGACTACGTCTCCCCCGGGAGATGAGAACATGACCATCGAGTCCGAGTACTCGCCCGACGCCGACAGGATCATGGCCGTTTCGCTCGGCCCCCAGCATCCCGGCGCAGGCCACTTCCGCATCAAGCTCTGGCTGGACGGCGACTACCTCGTCCGCTCCGAGCCAGACCCCGGATATGTCCACAGGGGAGAGGAGAAGATGGGCGAGTATCGGAACTACATCCAGAACGTCCCCCACCTCGAGCGCCCGGTTATCCTAGACAGCTGCGGCATCCTCTTCCCCTACGCGCTCGGCGTCGACGAGCTGATGAACAACAATGTCCCAGCGCGCGGCGAGTACCTCAGGGTAATCATGGCCGAGTGCAACCGGATTATCTCCCACATGTACTTCCTCGGAATCATGGGCATCTTCACCGGCCACTCGACGATGACCACGTGGGGCATGGGGGACAGGGACTTTTGGATCGACCTCGCAGCGAGGATAGGAGGCGCCCGCGTCACATTCGCCTACATCATCCCCGGGGGGGTCAGGAACGACATGCCAGAAGGGCTCACGGAAAAGGCACTCCAGACATGCGACTGGTTCGAGAAGCGCATCGACGAGTACGAGAAGATTTACTTCAAGAACCCCCTCTTCCTCCAGCGCTCCGAGGGTGTGGGCGTCCTCTCCACCAAGGACGCAATCAGGCTCGGCGCAGTGGGCACAGTCCTCCGCGCCTCCGGGGTCAAGCAGGACGTGAGGAAGGACGAACCCTACAGCGCATACTCCGACTTTGACTTTGAGATTCCCGTCCTCAACAGCGGCGACTCGTGGGCGAGGTGCTATCTCGCAGTCCTGGAGATGCGCGAGTCTGTAAAGATAATTCGCCAGGCCTTCAAGAACATCCCTCAGGGGCCGGTCCGGCTCAAGCTCGGCCCGCAGCCGCGGGTCCCGGCAGGGGAGGTCTACAGCCGCACCGAGGCAGCGAGAGGGGAGATGAGCTACTACATAATCAGCGACGGGACGCCCAGGCCATACCGGCTGAAGATAGGAGTCCCCAGCTTCAAGAACCTCAGGGCTCTGCCTCACCTCTTGCAGAACGTGCACGTAGCGGACATACCAGTCATATACTGGAGTTTGAACTTTTGGCCGGTCGAGGCCGACCGCTAGATTATTAGCGCCCCGTCAGCTTGATCAGACGGGACTCTGATGCTCTCGGACCTAATAATCCTCCTGGTCGCCTTCATAATCATCTGGGTCATCGCCTCAATCCCAGCCTACGTCGCAGGCAAGATGGTCACAGGCGGAAGAGCCACATTTGGGGAGGCGATGGGAGCAACTCTCGGAGGGGTCATTGTCTATGCATCGACAACAGTCATTGTGGGTTTCTTCCTCGGCTCCGTCATCGGCCCTGGAGCAATCATATGGGGCGTCATTTTAGGCTTCATAGCCTTCCTTGCGGTCTACAGGTCAGCCTTCCACACAGGTTGGCTCGGTGCGTTCGGAATAGCGGTCATATCGGTCGTCGTTGCACTGATAATCAACCTCGTCGTCGGAGCCCTCTTCGGGGTATCCTTCCCCGCCTCGCTTCCCCACGGTATCAGCCTGTGAATGCCCTCAGCACCGATTGAAAGTTAACCTCACTGTCAACAGATGTTGTCAGCGCCTGTCATTTCCCTTCCCCGGGGCCATAGATTGGAATTCACCATGAGCAAGTTCTCGAAGGGATGGAAGGCTCAGGAGAAGGAAGGCTTCGGAAAGAAGACGCGCGATGCAGTCCGGGGGCCAAAGCCAATCCGCCCGCAGATTCAGCGTGCCACTCAGCAATTGAACGGTGAAATCAACCGTCTGGACACCTCCATGAACAGGTTGAGGCAGCGGGAGAACTCCATCTTCAAGAAGACGGTCGCCGCCGTCCAGGCCCACGACCAGGAGTCGAGCAAGGCATACTCGAACGAACTGGCAGAAGTCCGCAAGATGACCAAGGTCGTGACCCAGTCGAAGCTAGCGCTCGAACAGGTTTCCACACGTCTCCAGACCGTCACCGACATGGGCGACTTCGCCGTGGCCATCGGACCGGCCATCGGAGTGATCAGGAACGTCAGATCGACATTGGGCGCGGCGATGCCCGACGCGCAGGGAGCGCTCGGCGAGATAGGCAACCAGCTCAACTCGATCATGGCCGACGTGGGACAGATATCGGGAGTGGACTTTTACAATAGCGAGTCGAGCGAGGAGGCCAACAAGATCCTCGCAGAGGCTGCGGCCATAGCCGAGAAGAGGATGAACGAGTCGCTTCCAGAGGTACCGACTTCCTCCAGCGAGTCGATCTTCGGCTCTAGCTAGTAGACAACACTCTTCGGGGGAGCTTCTGGACTTCCTCCCCGCATCACGCGGGCGAGGACGCGTTCCAGAGAAGTTCGAGGAACTGCTTGAAATGCTGCGCAACTTGGGGGCTGTCGACCCAACCACAGGCGGAATAATCGGGGAGTGCGATTAGTGCGGCCTTGTCGTCGACTAGCAGGTCTACCGCGACTAGGTTGCCCGTTCTCAGCTTGACTCCATGCGGGAGAACCCGAGCGGCGCCATTATCGCCGATGGCACGCACCGCGAGCCTCCTTCTAACTGCATGCTCCAGCAACTCCATGATTTTCTCATCCCGGAGCCCCATCGTGGGGGAGACGAGCACAAGGCTCTTCTTCGCTCCGGCGATCATTTCGTAAATCTTCGCGAGCACCTTTTCCCTCCCCTTCAAGGTGTAGACCAGCTCCGCATCCTCCGCAGGCTCTGCGTTGTACACTTTCTCCAGGGCCCCGAAGGTCTCTTGCATCCGGCTCGTCACCATTGACTGCAGCGTCCGTGGTCTCTTCGCCCGGTATGTCGCAGGTCTCTTGCGCACAAGGTCAACCCAGCCCATACTCGCAAGTCTCCTCAGGGCCTCGTAGGCGCTCGGATGTGGCATCCCCGCGTCCGCAGCGACCTTCCTTGCGTCCGAAGGACCGAGCGCTGCCAGCGATACATAGCATTTCGCTTCGTAGGTCGTCAGCCCGAGGCTCTTCAGCTCGTCGATAGCCGCACGCGTGTCCAAGCTGGCGGCTCGTGGCAAAGCTCTTATATAGGATTTTAGTAGCGTTCGCAACTAATGAGTCAGAAGGCCGACTACGACGTGGTCATCGCCGGAGGCGGCATGGCCGGCCTCATCACGGCTGCCTCGATTGGGCACCATTCGAAGGGGAAGGCCAGCGTCCTTGTCGTCGACAGGAACCCGGCAGGGGAACCTGGCAAGAAGACGCACAACGGATGGACCTGCGGGGACGCGACGAGCAAGCGGAGCCTGGACTACCTCGCCGAGCACGTCGGGGTCAGGTACGGCCCGCCGGAGCTCGAGCACCCGGTCAAGGGGGTGTACGTCTACTCCCCCGACAGGAAGACCAAGGTCCTCTTTGAGGGCGAGGGCTACTTGTTCAACCGGAAGCTGGCGCCGAGGAGGCAGGTCACCGACGCACGCAAGTTCGGGGCCGAGGTCATGTTCGGGTGGACAGCGGAGAAGCTTCTCTCCGAGGACGGATACGTAACAGGCGTCTCGGGGAGAAAGGCGGACGGCTCCAACTTCAGGCTCACGGCAAAGGTCGTCGTCGATGCGACCGGCTCGTCGTCGGTGCTGAGGCGCTTCATGCCAATACCTTCCATGATCGAGAAGGAGATCGACGGGGACGACGTGGTCGGCACCGGCAGGTACATACTCGACTTCGATCCCACCACGCAGGATTCTACATACTTCGATCCGGACTACTGCATCATCCACCTTGATCAATTCATGGCTCCGGCTGGATATTGCGTCGCCCCAGGGACCCCGATCATATGCATGAATAGTTTGAAGGCCGTGGAGGAGATTAAATTGGGTGACGAAGTTCTTACTTCTGAAGGCTGGATGCCTGTCTCGGATACCAGCGTACGGAATTTCGAAGGTGAATTGGTCGCTGTGACTCCCTCCATGCTCAATCAGGAAATTAGGTTAACCCCTGAGCATCTTGTAAGGGTATGGACCCCCAAGTCAGGAGAAAGTTGGAAGCGGGCCGACGAACTGACGAGGAGCACTAGGGGCAATCACAGAAATGGAGATTATCTCGTCGTTCCTCTTCCGAAGAGCCCCAAAATTCCGGTTATGCAACTGGACACGCTCCGATTCGTCCCCGGGATTGTGGAGGACGCCAGGGTATACGTGGCCATCAAAAGGTCTTTCTTCGACGGGCGCGCGCCCGACGGGACCTACCGACGGCGGGTCGTCCTGGCAATCCATCCAAAGAGGACGGGGCTTCCCGCCAAGATAGACCTTAGCGAGGAGTTCCTCGAGGTTTGCGGCTGGTACGTTTCCGAGGGATGCATAAAGAAGAATCACGTGACAATCTCGAACACAAACCCAGCCATCATAGAAAGATGCATCTCGCTCATCAGGAAACTCAAGCTCAACTACGTCGTTAGGGATAGCCACCGGGAGGGCAGAGACAAGCCTTGCCACAATATCGAAATCACCAATTCATTGTTGGCCGCACTCTTCGTGGCCAACTTCGGCAAGGGCGCCAGAAACAAGAAGCTACCTTCATGGATTCACGAGACGACGAGGAAAGGCCGGGCGGCCTTCCTGAGGGGCGTGTACTACGGGGACGGAAGCATAGAGCGGGACAAACGTGGGAGGTCGGACGCGCGCACCCTTACCACGACGTCACGTGCTCTTTTGGTGGATATGTGGATTCTTCTCGCTTCCCTTCGGGTTATTGCTTCAATCAAGAAAAACAGGAAGAAGAACGCCTGGAATCTAGGCGTCTTTGGTCATCAATCTGATTTCTTGGGCGAAAATCTTCACCATGCGGCCAGAAACCAGAGTCGTGGTTTCGTTCTTGGGGAAGACAGGGTCTATCTTGGGATAAGAAAACTGGCGGGTAGTCCCTACTCGGGTCCGGTGTATGACCTCAACACGGCAGGTGACTTCACCCCACTCTTCAATGTCCATAACTGCTGGGTCTTCCCAAAGGGCCAGAATAAAGTGAACATCGGCCTGGGCATATCGAAGTCCGGGCTCGACAGGAGGAACAGGCGGTTCGGCCTGAGCGACAACCTGCAGAGCCTCATCGACAAGTACGTCGCGGACAACCCAGTGATAAAGAACGCCAGGCAGCCAGCGGGCGACGCCGACTCGGGGAACACCAAGGGGAACTGGCAGGTCCCTGTTCGGAGGCACAACGACTGCATGGTGGCGAACGGGTTCGCTGTTGTGGGAGATGCCGCGTGGATGCCTCGCCCAATAGACGCTGGAGGAATCAGCCCGTCAATCTATGGGGGAACCATTCTCGGCAGAGTCGTCGCCGAGGCCATCGAGGCGGGAGACACAAGCGAGGGCTCCCTCTGGAAGTACAACGTAGAGTACATGAACACCCACGGCTATCCGATGGCGAGCTTCGAGGTCCTGCGCAGGTACCTCCAGACCGTCACCAACGAACAGATCAACTATGGTATGAAGCACTTCTTGTCCGAGGATGACGTCGCAGCGATAACCGAGAGGAAGCACCCCGAGTTCAACAGGGCCAGGTTCATGAATCCTGCAATGTGGATCATGGTTCTCAGCAACCTCTCGCTTGCAAGGGGCCTTCGCTACACGGTCGCGAAGAGCTCCACTCTTGTCGCGACGAACTTGGACTATCCACAATCCCCAGGGGGTTTCGATGAGTGGCAGAAGCGGCTGGGCCGCGAGCTTCAGGAGACGGTCGAGAGGTTCAAGCCGCTCGACGCGACTATCTAGCCAGACTCCAAATCGGAGGCGAGGACGACAGGAATCTAGTCCTCCCTCGTGCGCCTGCCTAACTAAAATATGCCGCGCAAAGCCCCCGAAGCCTTGGCCGAACCGACGCTCGACGCTGAGATTCTTCAGGCTTTCAAGGACCTCTCGCCCCAGGGCGCGTACATAATCGGCTTCAACGACTATGCTGGCAAGATCTTCGTCCCCTCCAAGCAGAACCTGAGCGCCGCGCTCAAGAGGGTCCACGGCCTCCGCGCCAGAGCGACCAACGAGCTGCAAAGGAAACTCCTCGACTCCGCGGAGACAACGCTTCTCTTCGACGAGCCGCAGCCAATCCTCGATGACATTGTAGGCTCGATCTTCGCCCACCTGGCCAAGGAAGGTCTGAACGAGGAGCACATGCTCTCCCTGCTCAATCAGTCCGCGGACGCCATCAGCGCAACAAGGGAGCGTTTCGAAGGAAGGGAGATTCCTGTAGGTGTGAAGGCGCTGACGCTGTACCGGCTGGGCGGGGTGATGGAAATCCTCGACACGGTGAAGGCCGAATCCAAGGACGAGAAGGTGAAGCAGGCGTGCGATTCCCTGAAGGTGAAGGCAGCCGTCTTCGTAAGCATGTTCAACATAGAGGGGTTTGGAAAGGGAGAGTTCGCGAGCATCGAGAAGGTATTCGCGAAGTACGGCTTCGCGCTTGGCCGGGAGAGGTTCTACGAGCGGGCCCTCAGGAGCGGGTTCGATTACAAGGAGACTCCGGAGCAGCTCGAGAAGAACGCGATTGCTTGGATAGACGAGGAGCTGCCGAAGTTCAGGAAGGTGATCGCACTGTTGGCGAAGCGCTTCGAGTGCAAACCCGTCCCCGATGAAATAGAGGCCAAGATAAACTCGCGGATGAAGCTCGACCCGAAGCGGCTCGTCGCGCTGACGATTGGGCTCAGGAAGGTGATCCAGAGGCTGGTCAACGAGGACGTACATGGAATCAACCCAAAGTACAGAACAAAAGTGATTGAGACTCCGTCCTATCTCACCGGGACCATCCCAACGGGCGCCGCGCAGTTCTTCGACACATTCACCAAGAAGCCGTTCCAGTACTTCTTCCAGACTACCGACCCCAAGAGGGACCCTGACAAGTCGGTCACCAGCCTGATGAATCTTCTCGTTCACGAGGAGTACGGCCACTGCGTGCACCACTCGAACAGCGCGGTCGGGTTCGTTGGCAAGCTTCCAGTGCTGCAACTCCTGCCCGGGCTCCCGACCGGGGGCCCAGTGACCGAGGGGCTCTCCTTCAACCGGGAGCTAGAGTTCTTCGAGGCCTCCAAGAAGCTCGAGAAGAAGCGAAGGCTCACCAAAGCTGAGCGGGCCTACATCAAGCTGATGGAGAAGTATGGCGGGCTGAAACTGATCAACCTGGAAATCGAGTTCTGGACGAGACGCTGGAGGATCACCCGCTTCCTGCGGGTGGTCGGGGACGTGAGGATCAATACCGGCAGGCAGGGTCTGATGGAGTTCATCGACTGGGCCAACAAGTACACCGGTGTGCCGAGGAGCAGCGTCTACTTCCAGCTCTTCCCCGCGCACGAGGGCATCTTCCCAGGATACGCGACGACCTACGCCGTAGTGGGGCAGGAGATCCGGGCAATAGAGAGAAGGATCAAGGACGACAAGAAGAGGATCAAGTTCTCGACGTACCTTTGCAGCATCGGCTTTCCGCCTCGGAGCATCTACATCCGGATGCTCAAAGAAAGGGCCAAGAAACTGAAATAGAAGCACCAGGCCGCTTCGTCAGCCTTGAGATTCGAGAAGGCGGTGGAGGAGTTCCTAAAGGGTGTACACTTCGCCAAACTCGCCACGCTCAACAAGAGCGGCTCTCCTCAGCTCACGCCTGTCTGGTACATGTATGACGACGGCAAGCTGATTGTCAACACGGCGGCCGGCCGGGTCAAACACGGGAACATATTGAGGGACCCAAGGGTCGCCCTGTTGATTGACGAGGGGTACAAGTACGTCACAATCTCCGGGAGAGCCCGAGTGGCAAAGGAACGGGACGGCCACAAGGACATCGAGACCCTCGCGATAATGTACACGGGGGAAGAGCGCGGCAGGAAAGCGGCCAGAGAAAGGTACTCGAAGGAGGAGCGCGTGTCTATCGAGATAATCCCGCGAAGGGTATTCTCTGACCTATAGGCGGCCTACTTCCCCATCGCCCTGAAGAAGAAATCCGTCACGAACCTTCCGTAGGCCTCCCTGTCGGAACCCTTCGCAAAGTGCAGGTGCTGGAAGATGACCCTGTTCAGCATTCCGAGCAAGCAGTCGGCCGCTAGCTCCTTGTCAGTCCTCCTGAAAACGCGCTGCTCCATGCACCTGCCTATCAGGTCGGAGGCCTGGAAGCGTATCTTCTCCAGGTCCAAGCTAATCATCCTCGCGCTGTCCTTGTCGAGGGTCGCAGAGTCCCTCAGATACAGGCCGGGGTCGAAGGCGTGCTCGGGGAAAGAAGCAAGGTACACGCTCACGAACGATTCCAGGGCCTTTGCGGGGTCGCTGGCTTCGGAGACCTTCTCGAGTTTGGAGATGAATCCAGTCATAGAAACCTTGCTCTGGGCAACCGCCTCGAAGAGGCCCTTCTTGCTCCCGAAATAGTAGTAGATGACTGGGGCGGTTGTGCCTGTCACCTTGCAGACGTCCCGTATCGAGACGTTCGCGTAGCCTTTCTCAGCGAAGAGCTTGGATGCGACGCTCAGAATCTTGTTTGCAGTCACGCCCTGGTCGTGGGCCTGCACGGACTCGCGATGTGCGCCCAACTCTATTTAACGATTGAATGAATTCTTTGGCTCGTCTTAGTCGAAGTCGCCGCCGCCCTCGCCGCCCATCCCTCCGCCTCCGCCGCCAGGAGGCATCGGTGGTGCCTTCATCTTGCCCGCGGCGATTACGTCGTCGATTCTCAGGATCATCGACGCGGCTTCAGTCGCCGACCTGATGATTTGCTCCTTCACCGAGAGCGGCTCGAAAATCTGCCTCTGGTACATGTCCTTGACCTTACCATCGGACGCCTCTATGCCGAACCACTTCCCATCCTCGGCGTGCTTCGCCCGGAAGTCCACCTGCGCGTCAATCGGGTCCATACCTGCGTTCTCTGCGAGAGCGATCGGTATAGACTCCAGAGCCTCTGCGAACTTTTGTGCAGCCAGCTGCTCCCTCCCTGTGAGTTTCTCAGCCCACTTCATCACTTGGTAGGCGGCCTCAGCCTCGGGCGCCCCGCCTCCCGCGACGATCAGAGGCTTCTCCACCACATCCTTCGTTACCATGAGTGCGTCGTGGACCGAGCGCTCCCCTTCATCGACGATGCGCTGCGTGCCTCCCCTGATCAGGATAGTGACCGCCTTTGGGTTCTTACAGCCTTCGACGAAGACCCAGCGGTCCTCCTCCACCTTGCGCTCCTCGACGAGTGCCGCGTAGCCCAGGTCGCTCGGCGAGAGGTCTTCAAAATTGTTCACCATTCTAGCGCCTGTAGCCCTCGCCAGCTTCGTCATGTCGCTCTCCTTCGCCCTCCTCACCGCTAGGATTCCGGCCTTTGACATGTAGTGCTGCGCGATGTCGTCTATGCCCTTCTGGCAGATCACCACGGTGGCTCCCACCTCGGCTACCTTGTCGACCATCCCCTTCAGCATCTTGGTCTCCTCATCAAGGAACTTCTTCATCATGCTTGGGTCGTTTATGTTCAGCTTCGCGTCGAACTCCGTCTTCTCAATCTCAAACGGGGCGCTCACCAATGCGATTTTCGCCTTCTCCATCCGCTTCGGCATTCCAGAGTGCACGACCTCCTTATCCAAGACTATGCCCTGAATCAGCTTTGTGTCGGCCATCGAGCCGCCAGGCTTCTTCTCTACTTTCACGTTGTCGATGTCGACCCTGAATCCCTTTTCCGCCTTCTCGGCCACAGCCAGAACCGCGTCCACGATCAGGCTCGCCAGCTGCTCCGCCTCTTTCGAGACGAGCTTTGTCTGCATGCTCGTCCGCGCGATTTTTGTGAGCCATGCCTTGTCCTGCGGGTCAATCTTCTCTGCGACTGCGTTAAGGGCTTCGAGCGCCCTCCTCGCGGCCTTCGTGTAGCCGTCCACGATCACGGTCGGGTGGACGTCCTTGTCCAAGAGTTCCTCTGCCTTCTCCAGGAGCGCCCCAGCCAAGATTACTGCCGAGGTGGTGCCATCGCCGACCTCGTTGTCCGTGGTCTTGGAGACTTCCACGAGCATCTTCGCAGCGGGGTGCTGGACGTCAATCTCCTTCAGCATCGTCGCGCCGTCGTTCGTGATTGTCACGTCGCCCAGGGAATCTACGAGCATCTTGTCCATGCCCCTCGGGCCGATTGAGGTCCTCACGACTTCGGCAATCAGCTTCGCCGCAGCAATGTTGTTCCTTTGCGCCTCCTTTCCCCTGTTCTGCGAAGCGCCCTCCCTCAGGATGATGACCTGCTGACCTGACGACGTCATAGCTGGGATTGCTTGCGTTGACATTAGTAACTCTCCGTACGCTATACAACCTCGCGTTGTATATAAGCGTTGCAGAATGAAGCGTAACTATCGGGACTCTGGGAGGACGGTCTTCACGGATCGAGCGATTCTGTCGATGGCCTTGGCCAGCGCGATGTCCCAGCTCGTGACTCCGCCCTCTGAATGGGTTTGGATCGAGAGCCTCACCGTCGTGTATCTCACGTTGATGTCAGGGTGGTGCTCCTGTTTCTCTGCCACCCTCGCGACATCATTCACGAAAGCGATGCCTTCCATGAACTCGCCGAACCCGAAAGTCTTCGTGATGAACCGGCCATGCACTGTCCATCCTTCCAGCGCCCTCAGCTTCTGCCGAATCTCTCGCGCCCTCAGGAGCCTCGGCATCGCGGATGACGTTTGTTGCGTGACTAATTAGTCTAGCGAATCGGAACGAAATTCACTTTCAGCGAAAGGCTCCTCACTTTTCCCTCCCGCGATTTTAGACCTTAAGTAGCCCGAGACACCCGAGCGCAAGCGCCTATGGAACTGAAGCCCACAAAAGGACTGAAGGTCAAGGTCAACGCTCAGAGGGAGGCCGTTTTCGGTGACGAGGCCGTGGCAGTCCGACCTATCAAAGTCAACGGAGACGACGGTAGGGTCGGGATTCTCACTGGGACGATACTCGCGGGATACTGCGAGGTCGAGATGCCCTCGCTTGACGGGAAGAGGCACTGGTACCCGATTGACGGATTGGTGGGCGAGAAGGGCGAGAGGCTAGTCGAAGAGGAGATTCCGTTGGAAGAGGAAGGAGCGGACAGCGTGGACGACTCCGGCGCCGCCGTTGATCAGCAATCGATGGCTCATGAGCCTTCCCGAAGCTAGCGAGCTGCTGTTCGTCGTAGGAGTCTCCTCCTTCACGAAGCGGGGCTTCATGGGCACAACTAGCTTCAACGGGAAGCCTATCGAAATGGAGTTCGACGACAGCGACGGCGGGGTTTTCCTCTCCAGAGAGATGTGTAGAAGGATACGCGTCAGGAAGGGTTCGAAGGTCAAGATCATGATCGAGGGTGAAACGAGCCCCCGATTCGCTGAGAGCGTCGTGGCAGGGGTCAGGGAAAAGGTGCGCATTTCGAACGCCAAGGTGTACTATGAAGTCGGGAGGGAAGGTGGCGCGATTATCAGGTTGAGGAAGGGCTAGTCGAGCATCGCGTCCCCGTCAGTCTCGGGAATCTCGTACCATCTCGCCTTCTCGCCTATCCTGGCCCTCATCTTCCAGGAAAGACCCTTCGGGCTCGCCTCGATCATGGCAACAAGCCTCTCAATCCTGGGCAGAATGACGCCCCTGTCGCCGGCTCCAAGCGTCTCGGCCCACAGCTTCAGGGCGTCCAGGCTCTTGCTGAAGGTCGCATAGATTCCCCAATCCCTGCTGCAGACGTCCGCAATCCTGTCACCCTCTATCCCGCCTTTGCCATCTGTGACATCGAAGTCGTGGAACGCCGCAATCAAGTCCAGATACTCCTTGTCCGTCTTCTCGACGACCTGGAGCTTGGTCATCACAAGTTCGGTGATTGGGAGTGTGTAGGTCCCGGGTGCGAGGCTGTCCTTGAAGTTGAACTTGTGGCACATCTCGAACTCGTCGAGGAATATGTCGACCCTCCTCTTGTTCACGAGGTCATAGTAGATCAACCTCTTGCCCATGCTGAGCTTGTTGAACATCTCTCTCGGTTTGTAACCGAGCGTTTGCATCAGTTGCATGATCTCCTTGCTCTTCTCCCGTCTTCCCATCAGGTCGATGTCCTTGTTCACCCTGTAGTAAGGAGCCTCGTTGGCGCTGGGGCAGAGCCTCTTGAAGGCGAGACCACCGAGCAACCGTAGCCTCACATCATGGGATTCGGCGAGCTGGATGATCTGTATCGCAGCCCTCAGCCCGCTGTCCGGAGGAATCACCACGCTCTCCATATGAGAACAAACTGCTCGCTGCGCGATTTAAGGGCGGTTCGCATTAACGCGCCGTTTAACAGAGATTTGCTAATCTAGCGTGAGGCTGGCTCATCGCGTTCACCGCGCAACTTCCGCATGCGCGTAAGTACCCACTTGGGCTTCCTCCACTGCTCCTCGTATCCGCGCGCGTTCCTGACTACGAGCATCCTGCCGTCGTCATCGAGGGTCTCCACCGCAGGCAGGTTGGCGCGCAGCCGAGAGTACTCCTTGTCAGACATCTCGGCGGCCTTCTTCTTTCCTATGCTGGCGTACCAGTCCGCGCTCGCCCCATCGAGCGAGAAGAAGACCGAGGCGCCGCCAGCTTCAAGGTACACTTTCGCGTACCTCAGCTTTCGAGGCAGCATATGCTCGAGGAGGAGCTTCATCTGACCTGCAAGAGTCCGATTCCGCTTATTAACGTATGCCGGGCGTCGAGGCCGAAGCCCCGGGCGCATGGTGGCTTTTAACCAACCTCAAATGAAAGCGCGGAGGCCGTGTCAACGGAGATAGCGGAAGAACTCTCGAAGCAGACGCGGGACCTCATCAACCGTTTCGAGAGCAGGGCCAACTCCTTCGCTCACAGGGCCGACCTCGCCAAGCTTACCGTCCAGGTCGACGTTCCCTCCGCGGAGAAGCTGGCGAAGAAGCTCTTCGGCGAGGGCGAGCACGTTGCCACCGGGATCGACGGGTCGATGGACTTCGACGAGCGGCTCCAGATGATGCTCTTCTATTCGAACGCCACAGCCTACAACTGCCCCTTCAGGGTCGGCGACCACCTCTCCTTCGACTTGACGTCAGCTCACAGGGATTCTAAGCTGGCCGCAGCAGCTGCGGTCCCGCTCTGGGCCGAGGACGTGGCGAGCGTCTTCAGCAACCAGCCCGAGATAGACCTCGAGCTGGAGCACTCGATGGAAAGGATACCCAACTCATTCATGACTCTCGGCGAGCTCTACCTGGCGGTCTTGGCAACAGCCAAGGCCAAGATCATCTTCCTCGACAGGCCGTTGTCGGGAACTTTCTCGACACTGTCCAGAGACGCGAGGAATCTCATCAAGAGGGGTGAGAGCAAGCTAGTCAAGGTTCCGGGGGCGGGCCGTGTCTCGCTCCTCGATATCGAGCTGGCCATAAACTTGGGCTCTCCGACGATGATCGTCCCCACGAGGCGGCGGTTCCTCACGCTGGCTGTGCTGAAGCTCCTGATGGGAGGCCCGCTCTCCCTAGGCGAGATCGCCTCCAAGCTGCACGTGACTGAAGGGGAGGCGGCGCGGGCCCTCGCGAGGATTCACAAGGTGAGCCGGGACCACGCCGACGAGCTCATAGTGGACAAGACGGACACCAAAGTCAAGCTCGACGAGAAGATTCGCGGATACTGGGATAGGGTCTCCGCCCTGTCGCTCTCCTACGCGCAGTACGTGTTCGACCAGAAGGGCCATCCGCTCTCCTTGGGCAACGAGGAATACCTGACGATCCTCGACGTCAACTCCGTCGCGCTCTTCTTGCTGGACGAGCTCTACCATCGCGCCAAGCTCACGGGGGTGCTCTTGACCGGCGTCGCGAAGGACACGACCGCCACCGACATCTCGAGGTCTGTCCTCCCGTTCGCCCGCAGGTCGGGCTTTGTCAAAATGTCATCTCCGGCGCCGCTGCTCAAGAATGACAAGGCATTTCTTGCGATACTGAGTTCTGAGAATCCGTCCGTCGCCACTCCGTGGAGAACCATTGGATACGATTCCGCTTACTCTACCATAGTCGAGATTGGACCGGACTTGGTCAGCGCGCGGCGGGTGGTCTCGCGGGAGAAGCTCTTCGTCAGGTCCTTCTTCCAACTTAGAACCCTGAGGTCAGACCCCAGCGTTCGGTCGCAGGTCTTCCTCTTCGACAGGCCATTCGACGATATGTCGGACGGGCGGGCCGTGCGCAGGTTCACAGTCGTTGAAAGGGTTGGCAAGACGGAGGTGGACGCTTACTTCGAAGGCGGGGACGGCAGCCCGCTCTCGAACCTCATTCTCCACATCCTATCCTTAAACGACAACCCGGAGGTCTTCGAGGCCTTCGGGCACAACCAGCTTCTCTACCTCGCTGACAAGGCGGTCAAGGCTGAGGTCAGGATGATGAGGAGCTCTCTGCGCGGCGTGGCCGACCTCAGGGTCGGTGGCGTGTCGAGGAGGAGGAAGATATTCGGCCTCGTCACAACTTATAGAGAGCAGAGGGCGGAGTCGGAGCACGCGAGGATGAGGGCGGCGAGCAGATGACTTTGGCAGCGAAGGTTCCGAGCGCATTCGACGACATGGGAGGGGAGTTCGAGGCGAGACTCCGCAGGAACACAGTTGCCACTAGGTCTTCGAGAAACGAAGGAAGAGAGCTAACAGTCTCCAACCCCCTCGCGATCCTAGAGGCCAGATTCAGCTACAAGGTCCTGGACCGCCTCTACTTCCCGAGCTTCATAGGGATAGAGAGAAACGTCAACGGCTCAATGCGCTACGTGGTCTACGAGGTGATAGGAGTCAACCCGACCCACTACCAGCTGCCCGGGGTCGACTCGTCGATGCCGACCCTGCTCAGGAAGGAGTACCTTGACACGATAAAGGAGAGCTGGGGCAAGTCGCAGGAGACCTGGATCGACCTCAGCGCGATCCCGACATCTTACGTGGCCGAGCTCGACGGAAACAAGCTCAATTTCGCAAGGGCGCCCCACGAGCCGCTCCCCGGGGCGCAGGCGTTCCTCCTCTCGAAGGACTCGGTGGAGAAGTTCCTCTGCCTCACATCGGGCGAGAAGATTGGCTCTATGGCAGGCTTCGACCTCCCGTTCACAGTCGACATGCCCAACCTGATTCGCTATCATTGCGGCTTCTTTGCCTTCACAGGAAGCGGCAAGTCCAACCTCGCCAGCGTACTGATCAGGAAGGCGCTGAAGGCCGACCCCGACCTCACCGTGGTGGTCTTCGACATTGCCGGGGAGTACTCTGTCCACCTAGTCGACCAGCTGGGGGAGAACTCCAAAGTGATAACCACGGAGATGATAGAGAGCGCGGAGCAGTTCTGCAGCTCACAGGCGATTCCGGAGAGCCTCGAGGAGGCGGTCGGCAGGGGCAACGTGGAGAAGGGGCTGGCCAAGGTCTACCGAGGCGGAGTCGAGCGGCTCTCCCTCCAGGAAGCGGGGGGTATCGACTTGGGTTGGATCCAGACCATGTTCGAGGGAACCGTTGACGGCGGGAAGACCGGCGGGACGGCTGCGAAGCTAGCAATCGGGAAGCTGACCACAGACTTCTACGAGAAGAGGCGCATGCGACAGTCCACAAAGCTGACGGAGCTCGACGACGAATCAAGGAAGGCCCTGATCACCTTGCTCGACGACGTGAAGAGCAACGTCAGCGACAGGTCCGGCATCTTCATGGAGTCCAACCAGATCATAGACATGCTTCACGGGGCCGTAGAGGAACCGAAGGAGACGCAATCGCTCACTCCCGAGAAGCTCGCCGACCAGCTTGCGAAGGGCAAGGCGGCGAGGCTGAACATCTTGTACCTGCCTGACCCGGTCGACGCGAGGCAGACAGCGCACAGGCTGATTACTCGCTTGCTCTTCCTGAAGAAGAGGTACGGCAACAAGCAGAGGGTGCTCGTCGTACTGGACGAGGCGCAGGAGTACATCCCGGACAACCCGACGGACAAGGCATACACATACCAGTCCAACAACGCCGTCGAGCAGCTACTGAGGCAGGGGAGAAAGTACAGGCTGCACTGCTGGATGGCCACCCAGCGTGTGGCCCGACTCAACGTCAACGCCCTCCAGCAGCTCCACTCCTACTTCGTGAGCACGCTACCCAGGATGTACGACAGGATGGTCATTGCCGACGCCTTCGGCCTGCCCTACGAGGCCCTCGAGCGGTCGGCCCAGCTTGAGACAGGCGAATGGATCTTCGTCTCCTTCAAGGCAGCCAAGCAGAGGAACGTCCCCGTCTTCCTCAAGACGGATAACAACGAGACTCTCGTGGCCGGCTACCTGAAGTGATTCACTTCGCGTACTTCGCAGGGTTCGCGTTGAAGGTCTTCATGCAGCCCGCTGAGCAGAAGTAGTACGTCTTTCCGCCTGACTCGGCCATGAACCTGGCTGACCTTTCGTCCACGAACATGTCGCAGATGGGGTCCGTCGCCATGATGACTACTCCCCTTCGTCCCCGTTAAACGCCTTCTGTGCTTTGCGTCTCCCAGTCAACGAGGCGGGGACCGCGGCGAATAGGCTTACTACGCCCATTACGAGAAAGACCTTGCGAATCGAGTCCACGAAGACCTGTATCCCTGCTGGGCTGAGGGCAACCGCTTGGCCCGCGAAGACTGACTGCAGAGTCGAGACCGGCACGGTGACTGCCATTATCGCGAACGCCGACCCCATGCTCAGGAGGAAGCCCGTGTTCAGAAGGGTGTACGAAGTACCGGAGGCTACTCCCCGTCGCGCTGGCGGTGTAGCGTTCATTATTGAGGCGATGTTGGGCGCAACGAACATGCCTCCGCCTACTCCTGCGAGGATCATCGGGTATACGAGCTGGGCGTACGGCGCGCCGAACGGAAACAACGAGAACCAGAACAGTGCTGCCGACAGTATCAATACGCCTGCGGTGGCGAAGCCCCTGGATCCGTACCTGTCCGAGAGGTAGCCGCAGAGCGGGCCGAAGGTAACGAACGCCAGCGCCAGGGGTATGAGGAGCAGACCCGCCGTCAGGGGGTCGAGTCCCAGAGCGCCCTGAAAGTAGAATACTAGCACGAGCGATATGGAGCCCCTCGCAACGGCGGCGAGCAGGTTGCTGAGTATCCCTGCGGAGAACTGCCGGATTCTAAAGAGCGAGAGGTCAATCATCGGGAACCTCGTGCGCGTTTCCACGAAGATGAAACCACCCAAGAGGGCCAGCCCGAGGACCATCGTACCCACAATGAATCCAGTGAAGCCCGTCAGAGCGCCTAGGGTGAGACCCAACAGGAAGAGGGACAGGCCGCCACCGAAGAGCACGTTTCCTGCCGGGTCGAGCCTCTCGTTCCTGCTCGGCGTGGAGGTCTCCCTCAGCTTCTTGAAGGCCCAGACGGTCGCGAAGAGACCCACTGGGATGTTGATCCAGAATATGGAGCGCCAGCCGAGCATGGCAGTCAGTACTCCTCCCGCGACCAGGCCCCCGACCGAGCCCGCAGTCCCAGCCACCTGATTGATTCCAAGAGCCCTTCCCCTCTCCTCAGGCGGAAAAACGTCCGTCAAGATGGCTGGTCCGTTAGAGAAGATGAGCGCTCCCCCGGTACCCTGGACAAGCCTGAAGACCACCAGCATGATGCCGCTGGTCGATAAGCTACAGAGGGCCGACCCGACCGTGAAGACCGCGAAGCCAAGAGTGTACAGCCTGACGCGGCCGAATACATCCGAGAGCCTCCCGAACGTGAGGAGCAGCGTCGCTGTGATCAATGTGTAGCCCATTATGATCCATATCCCGTCGAAGCTGCTCGTTCCCGGCAGGTTGGCTATTATCGTCGGCAGAGCGATTAGGACTACGTTGCCGTCCAGGACGGCCATGAAGGCCCCGACAGTGGTGTTCGTCAGCACCACGTACTTGTAGTCCAAACGCTGAATCGACCGCTCCGCTCCCTTCCAAGCCGAATAAGACTTCGCCCGGCTCAGAGGGCCAGGGCCAGCACCAGGGCAGCGACAATGAGAACACCGCCCGCATAGTCTCTGTTCGACGGCGCCTCCTTCCCCAGCGCCTTCGAGAACACCTGCGTGAGCAGGGGCGATAGGCTTGTCAGGATAGCTGTGAGCGCTATCCCGATGAGCGAGACAGAGTAGACGTAGAGAAGGGAGCCGATGACAAGGTCCGTGAGAGCGATGAAGGCTACGAACCCAAGTTCCCTCGGGGTGACGCTCTTGGGCCAATGCCTGAACCTGCCTGTCGCCAGCACAGCGACCCCCAGCCCCAGAGCGGCCGCGAAGTTGCGGTCAAACGTGACTGCGACGACGCTCCCGCCTGCGTTCGTGGCGACCCTGATCAGGTCCTGACCCGCTGTCCACGCGACGCTCGCGCCCAGCGCGAAGGCGATCCCCTTTGCTCTCGGCTGTCCGCCACCGCCCCTGGAAAGGACGTAGACTCCTGCTATCACCATCAAAGCGGCCACAAGATTGGAGTATGGGACGACCTCGCCGAGTGATGGAGCGGTAAGCTGAATCAAGAGGACGTACGTGTAGACGACGGGCGCTGCTACCGACGCGCCCATTTCGCGTATCCCAAGCAGGAAGAGCGTGTCCCCGATGGTGAGCGTAATGACCCCGCTCCCGAGTGCGTAAGAAAACCCACCGCCGAACCCGAAGTAGATGGCTGGGACTGCGAGCGCAGCCGAAGCCAGAGAGGTCCTGAGGAGGTTGAGCGTCAGGAAGTCGAACCTCTTCATGAACACCCTGTAGTAGATCGGGCTGACCGACCAGATGACGGCTGGGATGAGTGCGTAGACAGGTTCGAGCAAGTACGCGGCGCTGCCCGTTTGGGCGGGGCTAATTAGCTCGGCGGAGCGCGGCCTTCCTTCTTCTCAGCTCGGCTTTCACGCCCTCTGGCATAGGCCTGCATCCGCACGCCTCCGCGTGCGCCAAGTGGCATCGAAACCTTTGGTCCTGGGTCGCGCCCTTTGGCACGACATGCGACCTGTGCCACCTTTCGTTGATCGCCCTCCCTTTGCCGCGTCGGGCGGCGGCTAGCGGCCATGCAGTTGATGCATTGTCCTCATGCAGGCATCCATGACGTAGTCAACACCGCCAGCACCGAGGGTACTCTTCGCCTCCTCGTTCTCGATTCCCTGCTGCGCCCAGAAGACGAAGGGGCGGCCTGTCTTCCTCTTCATCTCGACGACCTGGGAGGCTATCTGGGGCAGCTCTTCGGACGGCCTGAACACCTCGACCACTTCCACGCTCCTCGCAACACTATCTGGGAGGGCCGAGAGTGTCGGGTACGCTTGCTCCCCGTGGATGCTATCGGCCGTCGGGTTGACCGGAACCACCTTGAACCCGTGCTTCTGCAGGTACTGCGGGACCGTGTACGCTTCTTTCTCCGGGTTCTTCGACGCACCCACGACGGCCACGAACCTGTACTTTCGAATCACTTCCTCTGGATGGACAGTCGAGCTTACCATAAAGAGCCGCACCCGCTCGCGTGTTAATACGCTTGGCGTCCGAGGTCGTTAGATTGATAGGAAAGGGTAGGGAGGCCGCCCGAAGCTAACCCTGTTTGATTTCTTTCTGCATCTTGACACGCCTTCTCAATGGGTAGACCACCGCTGCCAGCACAAGCGCCGCGGGCACGACCACCACGGCAAGCTCTGCGATCCCCTCGACCACCCTGACGAGCAGGTTCGCAAGCGTGACGCCGAAGTCGCCGAAGCCGACCTTTGCGGGCGGAGACGAGACATGGATCAACGCCGAGGCCAGTGCGACGCTGCCCTTCGAATCAGTTGCCGTGACAGTGACGTTGTAGTCTCCCGCATAGTAGTATTGGTGAACCACAATCTGTCCCTGCTGTGAGCTGCCGTCGCCGAAGTTGTAGTTGACCAGGTAGGGGGCCTGCCCACGGCTCACTATCGCGTTGAATGTCACACCGACGGGGCTGGTTCCGCTCTTCGGAGTCGCGCTAAGCGTCATAGAGAGGGGCTTCGGCTCTTCGGCTTTCGTTATCGAGACCGTCACTGTCGAGTAATTGATCAGTCTCTGGGTCTGGAGGACCTCGCTCTGCAAAGAGTTAATCTGGGAGTTCACTCGCTGAAGCTGAGTCTCTATCGCAAGTGTGCTGTTCACAGACGTTGATTCATTGATTAAACGAAGGAGGTCGTGCTGCTCAGCCACGAGAGAGGTGAGCATCGCATTGAGGTCGGTGTACTGCACCGTAACGTCGTCCGAGGTGGACTTCAAACCGGTCACATTGCCCATCACCTGAATCTGGCTGAGCACTCCTTGGTAGCTCGCAGCCGGGACCCTGATCACGACGTAGGCCGAGGCTTGGAGCGTGGACTGGTACGCCACGTAGCCTCCCACTGAGTATGCCAGGCCCACAACCTTCGACGCCAGGGCCGACGGGCTTGGCGATTCCATCGTGACGTTGCTGAAGAACTCGAGGAGGCTGCCATTACCGGGCTGATTGAACGTCGTCTGGCCTGACTGCGTGGACGCATCTGTTCCACGCGGAGACGCGTTGCCAATCACGACTGTCGGTGGCGCCTGAGACATGATGGCCGTGGTCGTGCTTGACATTGTCACGGTCTGCACAGTTGCGAAGCTACCTCCAGCTGAAAAGCCAAAGGGGAGCAAGGAGGCGGCACCGGAGTAGTTCCCGGCGAAGTTGGGTCCGTTGACGACCAATCCAGGCTCCGCGCCGAGGTTCCCGCCAGCGCTGAACAGGGCAAGAACGAAGCCACCAATCACAATGAATGCCACGAGGCCGGCTGCCAGTGCCTTCATCGAGACGCCTTCGAGCCTGTTCATCGGCGACCCTAGGCAGGGGCGCTGGTATAGTGCCAGCGTCGCGAACGTGCTGTTCGCACGACCAGAACAAAACCATTTATTCATTGCAGGGTCGAGCCGCTTTGGAATTGTCCCAGACCGAGAGAGACAGGATTGATTACGAGCTCAGGGGCAAGACTCTGCAGGTCTACCTTTACCTGCTACGTAACGGGAGTGCGGTCGGAGTCAGGGAGGTCCAGAAGGAGCTCGGCTTCTCCAGCCCAAGCGTCGCGTTCCACCACCTTGACAAGCTGATTCACCTGAGGATTCTCGAAAAGGACCAGTACGAACGCTATGTGCTCGTGAGGAAGGTCGACACGGGCATACTCTCAGCCTTCGTGAACGTCGGCCGGATCACTCTCCCGCGGCTCGGGTTCTACGCCGCTTTCTTCTCGACCATCGCGGCCGCCTACCTCCTGTTCGATGCCGGGCTCCTCGACCTCTACGCGGTGATAGGTACTGTGGGTGGGGCGGCCGTATTCTGGTACGAGACCTGGCGGGTCTGGCGGAGGAAACCGTTCTCATGAGTAGAACTAACTATCTCACTGGAGCATGATTGGGGTCGTGCACGCGAGTTTCTCGGTCGGGCTCCTCGCGGGAATCCTCCTCGCCTCAGCCGTGGTGTTCGGGTCAATCTACGCATCCGCTCAGACTCAGCAGGCCGCAGGGCCGCTCAGCACTGCCGCCGGACAGGGCAAGACTACGACTGCCGCTTCAACCTCATCCTCGACGACCGCCCAGGTACCGGCGGTCGCGTTCAGCGCCATCGTTTCGACCACGACCTCGACGAACTCAAGCGTGGGCGCGGGTGCGCATGCTGGTGGGGGGTACAACGCCTATTCCTTGAATTCCACAGCGTCCGTCCTTCCCTCGTCAAGGCTTGGCGCCCTCTCCAGCGAGCCTGGGCGAGTACCCATCCTCCTTCTGCCCCTGATCGCGGCTTTGCTGTTCGGTTTCGCGCTCTACAAAGTGTCCTTCAGGAAAGACTGACTGCTACCGGCGAACCGCCCTCAAGCCGAGGTACTTCTTCACCATGTTGCGCGTGAACGTGTCCAGTTCAAGTTTCAGAGCCTTGCTTGGTTCGACCCACTTGTAGCTCTGGACCTCCTCCCCGTCCACCTTGACTTTGTCTCCTCTGGACCTGCACACAAAGTCGAAGAAGATGAAATGTCTTCTTTCCCAGAATTCCTCGCTGAAAATTGCCTCTTGTATCATGAGGAACCTGACATCTCTGACCGAAAGCCCCACCTCCTCCTTGATCTCTCGCCGAAGCGCATCCTCCAGCTTTTCGCCGACTTCCACGTGCCCTCCCGCTATAGTGTATCTGTCACCCCATTTGTGGGACTTCACCAGGAGCATCTCCCCCTTGCCGTTCAGAATCACGGCCCCGACGGTGGACTCCGGGTAAAGCTGCGCTTTGCGCAAGGCGGTGATACGTCGCGAAGGCTCGGCTAGAATAAGCTTGGCTTAGTCTATTCGTTCTTTCTGAGCAGGAATGGTGAGACCATCTCGCCATACCTTCTCTTCGTCTCTTCCGCGAGTCGGTTGTAGCTCAGAATCGTTCTCCTGCAATTCCCGCTCTCGCATTTGCATTCCATGACGAAACCTCCCCAGCCGACGTTGGTAGAGTAATCGAATGTGAGTTCCTCTCCCTTCCTTATGCTCCGCAACGACACGAGCTCCCTTTCCCCTCGAACCACGCAGTTGGGATTGCAGGAGTGGTTGATGTACCAGCCGAAAGACCCGGCCTTGGGAAGGACGTAGGTGTCGTAATCGACCTGGAAGCAGTGGTCCCAGAACCGTTCAGGAATCTCCCGGATCCATCTCGCGGGTCCCCCGAATATGATCACCTTCGTCTCACGCTGGATCTCCGTAGTTGCGAAGACGCCTCTGCCCTTCTTCCCCGCGGCCCGAACAATCAGCCTCGTGGTCGTTCGGGAGTCCATTGAATTTCCTTCTCTCCGCCGAAGCGGGACAAGGGTTAACCGTTTCTGGGCTGTGGGCGACTGGTTGTCCATCCTGCTCGCAGAGACCTCCGTGGCTCTCCTCGCCTTGGGAATCGGAGCCCTCCACATGCTCGCGCCCGACCACTGGGTCCCCCTCACCATCTATTGCCACTCCAAGAAGTTCACCTCGAGGCGTTCGGCTGTCCTCGCAGCGGCGGGGGGATTCGCGCACGTGCTGGGGTCCTTGGTGGTCATGGCCCTCGCCATCGCAGTCGGGTTTGCGTTGGCCGCTAGCTTTTCGCAGCTCTCGAACATAGTGGTCGGAGTTTCCTTCGCCTCTGTCTCCCTCTACATGGTTGTCTCGGGTTTCAGGGCGCCCAAGACTGAGGATGATCGCGTCGACCTCTCCCGGGGCGCCAAGTGGCTGGTCTTCGCTACCGCATCGTCGCCGGAGCTGACAATATTCCCGGTCTACCTTTCTGCGAGCGTCTATGGATTCGTGGGCGTGACCGCTTCCCTCTCCGCGTTCACTGCGGGGACCGTCCTCTCCATCGTCGCCGTGACTATGGTTGGTATCAAGGGAATGGGAAGGTTTCTCCGGGCGCCCGGCCGGGTGCGACAGATCGACTATGCGATTGCGGTCGCAATGGCTGCGCTAGCTGTGTTCGTCCTAACGGGCGGATGAAGGCGCCTACTTCGAGACGAGGAACTCTCTGCTGTTGGGCTCCTTTCCGGCCCACCGCTTTGACCAGTCCGCCAGCTCCCCTAGAATCCTGTGCATCTCGTGCCCCTTGACAGTGAGGGAGTATTCCACCTTCGGAGGGGTCTCGGGATAGACCTTCCTCTGGACGACGCCGAACTTCTCCATCTGCGTGAGCCTCTCCGCGAGAGAGGTGGCGCTGATGCCCTCTATCCTTCTCTTTAGCTCGTTGAACCTCGCCGGCTCCTGGAGCCCGAGCGCGTGAATCGTGGGCAATGTCCACGTCCTGGTGAGTTCATTCCACGCTGCGTGGACCACCTTACAACTGTCGAGCGTCTTCTGGTCAAGCTGGGCTGACTTACTCAGGTTAGGCATACCTACTTGGTATGGTTTCACTACCTGATATATAAACATGACCGACATGATCATCGCCGTGGAATCATCGTCGAAAGAAAGCGGTAAGATTGACGGGAGGGCCGGGCCGGTCCTCTCTGAACGCGAGGCGGAGTACCTTGCGGAGAACATGATTGGCAGGGTGGCGACAGTCTCGCCGTCTATGCAACCGCACGTGGTGCCCGTGACCTACAGGTTTGACGGTACCAGCGTATTCTTCGGCGGTTGGAACCTGACCAGGTCCCTGAAGTTCAGGAACCTATCGGCGAACGGCAAGGTCGCGTTCGTGGTTGACGACATAGTGTCAACGAGGCCTTGGCGTGTGAGGGGTCTGGAGGTCAGGGGGAAGGCAGAGCCGGTCGTTACCGAGGAGGGAGCGACAATCGTGAAGATAACGCCGAACAAGGTACGGAGCTGGGGCCTGGAGGAGTGAGACAGGTGGCGCTCTCTGGATTCGAGACCAAGGTGACCGACGCCGTGGACAAGGTAGGCGAGAGCCTCGTCACCATCAACAGCATGCGGCTGGAGCGCAGATTCTACGGCATGGTCCCGACTGAAGGGCAGGGCTCGGGTGTGGTTCTAGACAGAAACGGCCTGATCATAACAAACAACCACGTAATCGACGGGGCCACGCGTGTCCAGGTCAACCTAAAGGATGGCAGAACGCTCGTTGGCGAGGTTGTCGGATCAGACGAGCAGACCGACGTCGCAATCGTGAGGGTCGAAGCAAAGGACCTGCCAGCCGCTGACTTGGGCGACTCTGAGATGCTGAAGGTCGGGCAATTCGTATTGGCTATAGGAAACGCACTCGGACTCCCGGGCGGACCCACAGTGTCCATGGGGGTCCTGAGCGCGATGGGGAGGCCACTTCCGGGCGCAGACTTCATCTTCGAAGGTCTCCTCCAGACCGACGCTGCGGTCAACCCGGGCAACAGCGGAGGCCCCTTGGCAGACCTCGACGGCAAGGTCGTCGGCATCAACACCGCGATGGTCCCATTCGCCCAGGGCGTGGGATTCGCCATCCCCATCAACACGGTGAAGCGGATTGCTTCTGAGATACTCGAGAAGGGCCGGGTAGCGCGGCCGTGGATAGGCATCGCAGGCGTCGACCTGAATCCCCAACTTGCGCGGAGATACGGGCTGGCTACCGAGTCTGGGTTCCTTGTTGCAGAGCTTGTCCGCGGCAGTCCTGCGCACGCTTCAGGGATCAAGGCGGGAGACGTGATAGTGGCGGCGAGCGGGTCAGAGGTAAAGCACACAAAGGACCTCCTCCGCGGCCTGTCCAAAGTTTCCGACGGCAACACCATCGAGCTGGAGGTCGACAGGATGGGGACCCGCCGGACGCTGCGCGTAAGGCCCACCGAAGCGGCTCCCACACCTGCCAGCTTCGAACGATAGTCGGCTGAATCTGTAGAAAAACAGGGGAAGAACCCTCCCTCAGGAGGGAGGGGCCTTCTTTGCGGATTTCCTAAGCCAGAGCGCGGCGAACCCCGCCACAACTACAGCGGCTCCTATTGCTGCCACGACTAGGTTGACGTTGATGACGCCAGCCGGGCCCGAGTCGACCGTGGTTATCTCCCCGCCGGACGCGTTGAAGGGCGCGATCCTCGTGGCAGCTTGAGCCAGGCCACGAGCTTGAACAGCAGCGCCGCCTGTCTGTGTCGTTGTCACTGTGGAACCTGTGGGAGCTACGCCTCCTGCTGTAGCGACTGTGGGCGCGCCGTTTGCGTAGTAGATTATTGGCTCATTGAATGGTCTGTATTGGAGTACCACGTCGGCCCTGGTCTGAGGCGGCAAGACGAGCGCCTGTCCGAATAGGTTGAGGTAGCTCGGTTGAAGGTAGACTGTGACGTTAACCTTCTGCCCGCCGACCTCCACCGTTACGGTAGTCGTGTTCTTCGGCAGGACGATTGGCGTCGAAAGATACGCGCTAATGTCCACCGGTGCCTGGGGCATTGTAAGGACGACATTGCCGTCTTTGCCTGTCTCACCGCAGGTCACCATCTTGGGCGAGTAGACGTAGTACGAACCGACCACGTACCCCGATACCGACGCCCGCGAAGCAGCGGTGCCGTTCGCGTATCCGACGTGGATTGTGAGAGAGCTCAGAGGGATTGCGCTCGCATTCTGCGTCTTTATGCTCAGGCTTGACGCCCCGCTCACTTTCGCAACCGCGAACCCATACTCATTGTACGGATTCTGGTAGCGGGGAGAGATCGACGCGACCCCGGCCGAGCCCTTAGCTACCGGACTCGCCCCCAACGGGCATTCCACACAGACTGTGGAGTTGTAGTAGTAAGCCGACGCAGTGACGAGGTAACTGCCCGAGGGAAGCTGGAAGGCCGCCCCGGGGTGGCTGCTCTCGTACCAAGCGACTTGGTAGCCGCTCGAATTGTACGCTGTGAAGGTGTACTGGAAGCGTAGGCTTTGTGCAGTCTGCAAGCTGACTTGGACGATGTCGAGCGCTGGCGCTGTTGCTGCCACGCTCCCGACCCCAGACATAGAAAGGAGGAGGAGTGAAGCGACGAGGCCGAGTGCCTTCGCGTGTGCTCTGGTTTGTTTGCTTCGGATCATTTTTCTCTGGCCTCAGGGTAAGCAACAGACGGATGATAATGCCAGCGTCGCGAACAGGCGTTCGTGCTTCTAGAACGCGGGAGAATGCCCTCTACCCTGAGAGATCCGCAAGTATCGTCTTCTCGTCTTCCCGGGCGCGCCTGATTTCGCCTGCAAGCTTGGTCGCGAAGACGTAGTCCTTGGCGCCGACATAGAGCCAGACCAGGGCCAGACCCAACACGACTAGCTCTGTCGCAACATTTGCCGGGCTCGTCAGGTCGACAGTCACGATGGTTTGACCGTATGCCAGCGGGACCGCAAGCTGGTAGGCGTACAACCCAGCTAGCAGCGCCGCTACGACGACTGTCACGATGGCCAATGTCCTAATTCTCGCGCTGCTTTCCTCGACGTGTCTGACGAGCTCCTGGTGCGCTTCGATTATCCTTACGCCCCTGGGCTCTTCCTCTGCCATCTTCGCCCCTTCAAACCCATTTGTCATAAAAGGCCTACTGACCTGAAGTCACTCCCAACGGCAGTCTTCTCCACACCTTCAGCCACTCCTCGTAGACCCTGTAGCCCTCCTCGGTGATGATGAATGCCTCCTGCCCGCCCGCCGTCTCTCTACGGATCAGTCCCTTCGACTCCAGCGGCTTCGTGAAGTTCTCCAGCCTGCCGTAGTTGACATTGCACGCCTGCGCAAGACGCGTGGGGCCCCTCGGACCTTCGAAGAGGGCCGACAGTATGTCCATGAAAATCATGGTCGGCTCCCGCCTGCCCAACGATGAGGTAGAGGCTCCCTGCCAGATATAAGATGAAGCGGCCTAATCCTCGCGCCACTTGAAGAACCTGACAGCCAGGCCGAAGATGGCGACCGCGAGCACGAGCAGTATCCCTAGGTCGACGTACGCTGGGCTGTAGTTCCCGTAGATCATCACGTCATTCAGCCCGTCGATGACGTAGAAGAGTGGCAAGACGTGAGCGATGTTCTGGAGGTACATCGGCATCCCCGAGACGGGAAAGAACGTCCCGGAGAGGAACATCATCGGGAAGGTTATCAGGTTGCCGACGACCGCGGCCGACTCCGGGCTGTTGGAAACTGTTCCGACGAGCATCCCAAGTGAAACGAAGAGGAACGGCCCCAGGAGGAGGAACGGGATTATTCCCCAGGAGAAACTGATGTGGGCGCCGAAAAGGTAGATTCCGGTGATTGACATGAGCAAGAACGACGCTCCCGTGAGGAGTATGTACCAGACTATCTTGGACAGCAGCCATTCAGTCTTTGTCAGCGGCGTCAGGGACAGGAGCTTGAAGATCTTGTCCCGCTTGTACTCCGAGCTGATGTTGACCAATGCGAACATGGGGCTTGTCAGGATGGAGAAACCGATCAGGCCCGGTACGAGGAAATCGATGTACTTGTACGACTGGGAGGCAACCGTGAGCTGGTGCACGCCCACTAGGGGAAGAGCATGCGCGACTCCTAGGTTGAAGCCGTTCGCCACCTCCATCACAACGCCGGATGTGACAGCACTCGTGGTCGAGGTCGGGTTGCCATACACTGTCAGGTTGACCTGACGACCAGCGAGGACGGAACTTGTCAGGCCAGCTGGCATGATTACGCCGTCAGACGCGGAATGGGAAAGCAGGTAGTTCGAGAAGTTCTTGTCGGACCCTACGCTGACGAGCTTGATTGGCCAGGTGCCGCTATGGGATACAGTCGACCCGTTGAGCGCAGCGACGAGTTGCGCGCTGACCGGGCCGCCGTCCAGGTTCTGGACGTACACGGTCGTCGGCCCCGAATTTCCTCCAGAGAATATGGCGCCGAAGAGTAAGATGAGTATGACTGGAAAGATTAGTGAGAAGAAGGCCCCTATCCTGCTTCTGACATAGCCCCGCCCGAAGACCGACAGGTCCGCCAGCGTCCTGCGTGTGCTTACCAACACATTCACTTCGTCCTGACGAGCTCTCCCTGCTCGTTGATGTCCTCGCCCACCATCCTGACGAATATGTCCTCCAGGCTGTCCCTCTTCGTTGAGAGGGTGTCCCAATGGATTCCCGACTGCCCGATTGCCCCGAGCGCGATCATCGGGTCGTTCTTCTGCTCCAGGTGTATGGTCACCGTCTCGTTCCCGTCATGGTCTGCCTTGAGCTTGGTGTTCGCAACAATGTATTCGGCCAGTTTCCTGTCAGCCTTGACCGTCAGCCTCTCCCCCGAACCGTGCTTCGCGATGATCTCCGAGGGAGTGCCTGACGTGATTATCTTCCCGTGATTCATGATTGCGACCCTGTCCGCCAGTTCCTCCGCCTCCTGAAGGTAGTGGGTGGTCAGCAGGACGCTTCTCCCCTCCTTCTTCAGGTTCCTGATTACTTCCCAGACTGCCCTGCGCGCCTGGGGGTCGAGCCCAGTGGTCGGCTCATCCAAGAAAACCATCTCGGGGTTGTTGACCAGCGAGAGTGCGAGCCCGACCTTCTGCTTTTGCCCTCCGGAGAGTTTCATGAAAAAGATGTCCGCCGCGTCCTCGAGGATGACCCGCTTGAGCAACTCGTCTGGATCTGCCTTGGTACCGAAGAGCGCAGCGTAGTACCTGATCGCCTCTCTCGGGGTCGGATAGTCCAAGAACTTGAACCCCTGCGGAATCACTCCGATCCTCTTGTGCAGTTCGTAGCCTTTCTTCCACGGGTCCATCCCGAGGACGCCCACGTTCCCTGCGTCCCTCTCCCTCAAGCCTTCGAGTATCTCTATGGTGGTCGTCTTGCCTGCCCCGTTCGGCCCGAGGAGCGAGAAGACCTCTCCCTGTTTGACGTCGAACGAGATGCCGTCGACAGCCTTCAGACTGCCGTAGGCCTTCCCAAGCCCATCGACCTCAACGGCTGGCACAAGTAAGCCGCCCTAAGGCTCGCTATTTATGGCTCACCAAGTGTGCATCCATCTTGGGAAGCCCCGCCTAATCCAAGGCCCACCTATTATGAGCGCGACGCCCACAAGGACCATCACAATCGCGATGAAGATTACGAAGAGCTCTATCACTAGGAATATGATGGAGACCAGAGGCCCTCTTAGGAGGTACAGTAGCACTGCGCCCGCGATGATCAGCGCTGCACCAATCAGCTGGAGATTGCGCATGGGAATCCTGTGAACCAGCCCTTATTTATCCGTCAACGGGTGAAGGTCATCATGGCATTACCGGCCCAGGTAATGTCTGAGTGTGTACCTCCCTTCTGTTGGCAAGCCAGCCTCGGCAAGTCAACGCGAAGACTCAACGCTGGCGACCATTAATTTGAACCCGGAGACAGTGCCCTTCAGGGACCAAGCCCACTGACCAGAAGTCAGGACTCCAAGTGAGCAACCGCCTTTAAGCCGGCTCCATCCTTTGGATACATGTCGCCACGACCGGCGCTTTGGCTTGGGCATTCCCAAACAGGAGGGAGGGCCAGCATCACCCTGGACGACCAGGCGAGGCTGGCCGTCCGTGGCGCCCGCGCCAACGAAGCCGCCGCAGTCCTGGCCGTGGCTGCGCTCGAGTCCGGCGCAAGGGTCTCCGTCCTGGACCTGGGCGGCGCAATTGAGACGAAGGCCTCGGGCCGCTTCGAAACCTTCGACTACAACTCCTTCCTTTACGACAGCTTCAGGCTGAGCGACGACTGCGGCGCGTGGCACGCGCAGATGATAGCGGCGGCCTACACCGCCGCGTTGGACTTCTCCAGCGAAGAGGAGGCCATTGTCAATTCAGCGCTGCAGGTTCTCGCTAACCAAGACAACATGGCCAGCCCCCCGGTCCTATACGACGCTCTTGGAAGCGTGGAGGGGTTCAGGGGATTCTACGTCGACAAGCTCAAGGGAAGGATCGGCTCCCTGAAGCACCTCGACGCGGCCAACGACCAGCTCCTGAGACGATTTCTGGAAGGGAATGTCCTCCTGAGCTTCAGGGCGGCGCCATACCCGCAGGCCGCCGAGCTCGCGGTCGCCCTTATGCTCGCCAAGGGCCTTGCGCTTGTCAGGTCGGGGCTCGCGCCTCCTCTCATCATGGTCACAGATGCGCACAGGATCTTCAGGGCCTCGCCGAGGTTCCAGCACGGGAACAGGCTGCTCAGCTACCTACTGGGGAGCGCGTTCTCCCTCGCCTTCGCCTCGAACCAGAGCAGCGCGTTGAACGCCACGCTACCCGAGTCGTGCACAGCCGAAATCCTGTCGAGCGACCTCTGGCACGCGGAGAAGGGCAAGGCCAGGCCGAGAGTCCTGCCGAACTCCTTCGTCATCCTGGACCGCAGGTCAGGCACCTTCAACGCCTTCGTCCCGAGGATTGTCCCGACACGGCCGGGAGAACCCAACCTCTTGCGAACCCGGAGATTCGCAAGCCCAGCCCTCACCAGAGCGATACTGGAAGAGGTCGAGAGGTTCCCGACAGCGACCAAGGAATCCATCGTTTCGTTCCTCTCGGCGGAGCACCTGCCCGTCGATATCGGAGAGGAGCTAGACAGGCTGCACAACGAGCGATACCTGATGCTTGAGCCGAAAGAAACTGGGGTCGGTCCCAAGATCCTCGCCTACACGCTGACCGAGACAGGCAGCAGACGCCTTCAGGAGTTGCGGTCCTGATGGAGAGGCTCAAGACCAACTGCAGAGCCGTCGACGAGCTGACCGACGGCGGACTGGCGACTGGGACAATAACTCAGGTCTTCGGCGAAAAAGCCCTTGGCAAGAGCATCTTCTCCTTTCAGGCCGCGTGTTCGGCAGTCTCAGAAGGGAAGAGCGCAATCATCCTGGACACCGAGCAGTCCTACGCAAGCTATCTCGTCCCATACTGGCAGGAGCGGATGGGCCGGCGGTTCGGCAAGCCGGTTCCGACGCCGGAGGTGAAGCTCGAGAGGGCGCCGAAGGCCGCCAAGAAAGGCAAGGCAGTCACGAGGGGGCAGCTGATCACGGGCTTGAGCGGCGCCCTTGACCGGCTTGGTGTCTCGTACTCGGACTCGCACCTCGGGCCAATCGCCGACATCCTTTCTCCGGAATTCGCCGTTGAGACTCCTTCCAAGGAACCTTGTGTCATGATTCTGCAGCTACCCGAGGTCGTCGACCTGCTGAACCTCCATGGCATCGACGCCGGCAAGGAGGTCTCAAGCGGCGGGAGGGTCGAGCTGAGGCTGAGGCAGACCCCGCAGTACCAGTCCGTACTCCACCAGCTTGTCAGGGAGACGGGAGCGAAGCTCCTCGTCTACGACTCGATATCCGCGCCTTTCAAGGCCTCGTTCCCGAGCACCCAGGACCTCCCCGCAAGGAGCTCCGGGCTCGCGATGCTTCTGGCTCACTCCCAGAGGCTCTGTGTCGAATTCGGCATAGCCGTTCTGGTAATCAGCCACGTCTCCATCGACCCAATCAAGGCTTGGGACCGGCGCCCCTACGGGGGGATCATCCTAGGCCACGAGGCCAAGTTCTCCCTAGAGCTGACGAAGGGCCGCGCAAAGAGAAACGAGGATGCGAAGCCGGTCAACCCGGAGGACGAGAGCGAGAAATCGAAGGCCTTCTGGGTCGCGCGCCATCCGGCGCTCGAGGAGTACAGCAGATTCGGTTTCGCGAGGATGGACGAGGAGGGCTTCCACTGATGGGGATGGTCTCGAGTGCGGCCGCGGTCCTCGTCGGCGTGGCAGCCTTCGGCGTCGGGCTCTGGCCTGTGACTCTACTCAGCATAGGCTATGTTGTGATGTCGACCTGGCGTCGCAGACGTCGTTCAAGAAACGTCAAGGATGGAACAGGAGGCTGGCCATCTGTGAGGTACCCAGTAGCCGCGGCGCTGCTGGTCCTGTCTGTAATCGCTTTCATTTCGGGCGGTGTCTTCTCGCCCCTTGTCTTGGCAGGAAGCGCGGTACTCATCATGGCTCAGCCGTCGTTCAATCCTCGAGGAATCGTAAACCGTGTGAAACCCGTCGAGAACTCTATCCTTCTGCGCAGCGCTCTCTGGCCCTTTGCGTGGACCGTCGTGTCGGAGGTCAAGCTAGGCACGACGAGCCCGCCAAGGGCGCTCTCTGCGATCCAGGACAGACTCGTGCTGGGATGTTCGGGAAACACTGCAGTCTACGTAATCATCGGGACTAGAGCGGCCACGCCCAGCGGAGCGGAAAGGAAAATGATCGGAAGGCTTTGTCAGATTGCCCGCCGTCTTTCCCCCCTCGAGGCCTACATCCTCCCACTCGAAGCGTCCAGGGCGGCCAGCGTCTTGAGCGCGCATCTTGAGCGAGCGCAGATTAGGCCAGACGACCTTCTGGAACGGACCTGTCCGCCCTTTGACACATTGGTTCTCGATCCAGAAAAAGGCAGAGTGGCGAGGATCGGCGCCTACTCGAAGGTCGATGGCTCCCAGGACGCATCCCTACCCGTTGCTTTCGCAGGGGGACGCCAAAGGCCGTTGCTGTGGGAGCTGCTTGAGGCGCTCGGCGACAGGGTCAGGTGGCCGCGGGCGGACGCATGGTCGAGCTTCCTCAATTCGCTTCAGGTAACAGGGGGCCAGTCCATAGGGGAAAGGCTGGCCATGGTCAGTCAGTCAGGCGCAGATGTCCAGCTCGAAGCCGCGGGAGGCGCGAAGGTCGAACTATCTCGGGCACAGCTCCGCGCGCTGATGACAATATACGCGTGAAGCGGCTCGCCGGTCAGCTATCTCATTTCTCTCTTGGCCAGAAAGACCGGTCCGTATCTCTCCGCCAAGACGCCCAGGAGCTCGCCGGTGTGGTCCTGCATCACATGGTTGAGGAACTCGGTCCCAACGTCCCCCAGCCTCTCGGGTCCAGACTCGAACGCTTTGTCAGCAATGTCCGCGCAGGTCTGGCACTTGATGATGGGAACCTGTTCACTCAATATGTATCCACCCGCGGCGAGACACCCAGACTTAAGCTCTTTCGAATGTCCCGGAAAGCAGACGACATCGCCAAGAAGGCGAGCCGACTGGCTGCGGCTGCGCACCAAAGCGCCAGATGTTCACCGATTTGCTACCAATCTTGGAACGTTCTCGGAAATTCGGTAAATACTCCCGAATTGACTCTGCCTCCTGAAATGGAGACGACTCAGCCGCGAAGAACTTCACGCGTCGTAGCTGTCATCGTAGTTCTTGCGCTCCTCGTTGGCGTCACAGTCTTCTACTATTACGCCAGCCCCAACCAGACGAACGCTTCTTCAGCCGCGACAATGAGCAGCCTCCAGAGCGAAATCGCGAGCCTCCAGGCGAGCATAGCCTCGCTACAGGCCCAGCTGGCCGGGCAGCCCTCTTCCTCTTCCGGATTACCCTCCAACACCAGCGCACAGGCAATCTTCTCCGAGGCTTCTCGCAGCGTCGTCACAATCCAGGGAGACGCAGCCAGCACTGTCCTCACATTCTTCGGGCAGCGGACGAGCTACACACCCGTGCTCGGCTCCGGCTTCGTTACGACTTACCAGGGCTCGACTTACGTTCTCACCAACTTCCACGTGGTCGACGGAATGGTCAACATGACAGTCACCTTCCCCAACGGCGACGCCTTCGTAGGCAAGACGGTTGGGACCGACGCGTACAGCGACCTCGCTGTCGTGACCGTGCAGGCCCCATCATCTGAGTTCGCCCCCATAACTGTGGTCGACTCGACCAGACTGCTTGTCGGACAGCCCGTGTTCGCGATAGGCAGTCCGTTCGGGCTATCGGGCTCGTTCACTTCTGGAGTCATCAGCCAGCTAGGGAGAACGATTCAGGAGCCGTCGAGCGGGAATTACTCCATCTCCGGAGTCATCCAGTTCAGTGCGCCCATCAACCCGGGCAACTCCGGCGGACCCCTCCTGGACGCGAACGGCAATGTGGTTGGGATAACCACTGCCACGGTGAGCGGCTCGCAGGGTCTGGGCTTCGCGATACCGTCCCATACGATCCTGAAGGAGCTGCCGTCCCTCATCGCAAACGGGAGCTACAAGCTGCACTCCTACCTCGGCATAGCCGGGGCCGACATGAACTACCAGCTTGCCCAGGCGTCACAAACCACAGTGACTTATGGCGTCATCCTAGAGACGGTGACGCCCGGAAGCCCCGCCAGCACCGCAGGCCTGAAGGCCGGAACGAGGACGGTCGTGGTCGACGGGCAACAATACCTCGTCGGCGGCGACATAATAGTCTCGGTCAACGGGACAAGGATCGTCAACGAGGACGCCCTCTCCAGCTACCTCGCGCTGAACACGGTCGCTGGACAGACCGCCATGCTCGGCGTCATCAGGAACGGGAACCTCACGACAATCAAAGTGACCCTCGGAGCGAGGCCGTAGACGCGGGTTGGCGCGAAGGCTGGGGAGCGTGTCGCTCGGTCGTGCGGGCCCTCTCAGAGCGCCTCAGGGGATGACGCGCTCGACACAAATATTGATGCCATTGGAGCCTCAGTTGAGCATGGACGCCTTCGAGCGGCTCTTATGGTGGCTCTTCGCGGGCAGCGTGGGTGCACGGTCGAGAGTTCAGATAGTGTATTCGCTGATGGAGCAGCCGAAGAACGCGCAACAGCTGTCCGAGAAGCTCGGACTCGACTACACCACAGTGAGGCATCACCTGTCGGTCCTTGAGAGGAACAAGATTCTGCTCACAGAAGGCGAGAAGTACGGCAAGGTCTACTTCGTGAGCGAGGCTATGGAGGCCCACTGGACGAAGCTTGAGGGCATTCTGGAGAAGACGAAGCTGACCAAGAAGGGGGCGGGTAGATGACGGAGCAGCCACCAGCGCAGGCCGGGAGCGCAGCGCCGAAGCAGCCCCGCCGCACAAGCAAGACCTGGGTCATAGTGGCTTTGGCCTTTGGAATCCTGGGCGGTCTCTTGCTCGCTCTGTCCATTCGCTTACAGGCCCCGCAGTTCGGGCCTGCAAGTTTCTTCCTCCTCTCCGTCGAGAGGGCGCTAGAGCTCCACGTCGTGCTCACAACTATAGAGATGGTGCTGCTCTTCTCGCTCGTGATCGCCTACCTCAAGGTCTACTCAGAGACCAGAGCCAACTTCTCCTTGGGACTGCTGATTGTGCTCTTCGGCCTTCTGATTCATTCGATATTCTCGTATCCGCTGACGGTGAATCAAATTGGCCCGGTCCTACTCGGCTCCGGTGCCTTCTTCCCCTACACCGACCTGTTCACGATATTCGCATACACGGTCTTCCTCTATCTTAGTCTCGAGTAGCCCCCAGGCCGGCCGATTGCGGAGGCATCCTCAACCGAATTGCTAGGAATCTTGGAAGCATTTCGGAAATCGGATATATGCGGTTCGAAGCAATCGAGTCTCCGATGAGCAAGGACAATGCGGCCGCCGGGTCACACCTGCCCGGTCTGCTCGCGGGATTGGAGGACCCGTGGCCCTCAGCCCCGACGCCTAAGCGTCGCATCCCGCAGGCTAGTACCTGGCGCTGCGGAGGCTTCCGAACGGCACGTATAGCGCAGCCGTGACAATGACCAGACCGACCCCGGTCGCGGTGAACAGGTACCCTACGCCACTCGCCTCGGCCAACGCGCCGAAGACTATGGCCGCAATCGGCTGCGAGGCGGCTAGGGAGGACCCCAGAACAGCAAACGCCCGTCCTAGGAGCTCGCCAGGCACCTGTGTCTGTACCAGAACCTGGATCGGGAGGTTGAGCGACGCCTCAACCGCTCCAATGGCGAAAAAGATCACTAGCCCCTCGGGGACCGAAGTCGCCAGGCCAGCGAGCGCAATCAGGAGCCCGGCAGCGATGACCCCGACGAAGAGCAGCTTCCCCACGTAAACCCTGAAGTTCACCTTGCCGAGCAAGACCGAACCAACGATAGCCCCGAGGGCGAACGAAGAAAGCAGGATCCCGTAGGCCAGGGCGTCGCCGTGGAGTCCGTTCCTCACGTACGGCGCGGTAAGCGCGGCGATTCCTCCGCCCAGGAAGTTGACCAGGATCCCGAAGACTATCAGCTCGAGGAAGAGCCTGCTCTGCTTCACGTACGCCAGACCCTCCCGGAACTCCTTGCGGAATCCCGGATTCAACGGCGCCGGCGCTCCTTCCGCCCTCGACTGGCCGTAGGACCTTGCGATGAAGGACAACAAGGCCGCTGCGAGGAAGAAGGTGAGGCTGTCGTACGTGATTGAGGCGACTGCGCCCACCGCCGCCAGGATGACCCCGCCGACTGTGTAGCTCGCGAGCTGGTTCGCTGAAGTGGTGAGTGTGAAGAGCCCGTTCGCGGCGCCAAGGTTCTCCCTTGCGACTATCCGTGGGATGATGGCGCCGTTGGCGGCCCGGAAGAACTGTGCGGCTGTGTAGAGCAGCAGGACTAGGAGGATGAGGAATGGGAAGTTCAGTGCGCCGGCGAGGTAGAGCACGGAAAGGACGGCAGTCACGACTCCTTGCACGAGGTTGCTCGCTATCATCAAATTCCTCCGGTTCAGCCTGTCGGCGTACACTCCTGCAATGGGGCCGGCAAGAACACTCGGGAGCAGTACTGCGGCTTGGGTCACCCCGACGAGGGCCACAGATCCGGTGGTCACGAGTACCAGCCAAAGCAGGGCCACATCGAAGACCGCGTCGCCCGATTGGGAGATCAGCTGGGCCAGCCAAAGCGATCCGAAGGAACGGTCGCGGAATAGCTTGCCGTAGCTCGGGCGTTCGCTCACGGGGAATGAACGGAAGGCCTGGTTTTTAGCCCCGACACGTCGCCTCGGGTGTCGATTCCCCGGACTAGGCGTGGCTGAGACGAGCTAGTCAGGCAATCTTCGGACGAGCTTCGACATCTCGTTGTAGTGGTGCCTGATCACGTCGGCTCCAGCAGGACCCATCATGGCTTCCGCGTTGGCTCTGCACTGCTCGATGGCCGTGACGATACCCTGCTTGTTCGGGTCGTCGAAGCTGACCCCGCAGTTCGCGAAAACATCCGTGACGAACTGTCTGACCTGGCCCTTGAGTTGCTCGCTGGTGACAGGCTGTTTCATGATTTCTGCGAACTCCCTGTTAGCGCTCTCGAAACAGAGAAGGAGCTGGTCCCTGACGAACCCCGGAGTCACCAGGCTGTCCTGGACGTCCGGCGCCCTGTAAGTCGCTGCCTTGCTCACAGAAGAACATAATAACATATGTTATAATAAACGTATCGGGGGTAGAGTACGTCTGACCACGATGCGCGAGAGCGTTCCCAACCCGCTGAGCGGGGTCGATTCTGCGCTCCTCGGGGAGTTCAAGTCTAAGATAGAGAGCAGGATCCCGCGCCTTGGAGCAGACGGAAGCCTGTCCGACCCGACTCCGCTCATCGACATCACCGACGCCCTGCTCGACAGCGCCAAGGAGGAGTATGGGCTCGACCTCGGAGCGAGGAAAGTCAAGGTCTACGGGAAGTTCGAGGGCCAGCTGCTAGGGGGTTCTGTGAAGACCAGGCCCGCCATCAAGATCATCGGTGACGCGATTTCCTCTGGGCGGCTGACAAGGGACAAGGTCGTCTTCGAGGCAACCTCGGGAAACTTCGGCATTTCTCTCGGGCTCCTCAACCAACTTGGACTGAAAGTGATTGCGCTCGTATCCCGGAGGCTCCAGGATGGGGTCCTCAAGGGGCTAGACGCGAGCGACGTCAAGACCATCGACCTTGACGTAGAAATCTGCCCGGCGCCGGGGCTGACGATAGACGCCGACGTGGCAGCGGCCAAGGCAATCGCGATGAAGGTGCGCGGCAAGCTCGCGGAGCACGGCCTCGACGTCGCCCCCTTCGACAAGGCAAGGAACGAGACGGAGCGGCTCCTGGCCAGACAGGATGTGATAGGTTTGGCGAAGCTCCTCGCCAGAGCCTACGACGGCTTCTGCCCCGAGCAGTACGACAACGAGCTGAACCCCGCATCCCACCAGACGGTCACAGGTCCGGAGATTGACGGGCAACTCAAGGCCCTCGGGGAGTCCCTCGCCGACTTCGACGTGGTCTGCACATTCGGAACGGGCGGGACCTCCACGGGAATCAGCCGCTACGTGAGCGAGTCCTACCGCAGGAGGGCGGTCAGGGTTGTCTTCCCGCTGGTTGGACAGGATGTGGCGGGGATAAGGACGAAAGCGATAGCAACGGGACTGAAGTTCTACCAGCCTGGCCTCTATTTGGGCGAGCACGAGGTGGACTTCGAACCAGCGAGCCGACTCCTGGGCAACTTCGTGAGAAGGGGCTTCGACATCGGCGAGAGCAGCGCGCTGGCCCTCTTTGCAACCCTACAAATGATCAATTACGGCGCGGGCGACAGGTTCGTGGTAGTCCTCGCGGACGGGGCCCAGAAGTATCTTGACAGAATCGGAAAGGGGGCTCCGAAGAAAGCGGAGGTGAGCCTGGAAGAGGCCCGGGCTGACCCACAGGCCTATGACGCTGTGATATGGACCCACGCGATGATCACGCCGAAGGACGAGGGTATCGACCTGCTTGCGTCAGCGCTCGGATGCGACCCCGCCAAGGTTAAGGTCGCGAGAACGGGCGACGTCAAATCCCTGATTGGAGGACAGGAGACTCCAGCGGGAATTCAGCGGTTGATACCCGCGGGCAGTCCGAGGCTCCTCCTGGTCTGCATGGTGGGGGGTACGTCCCTCATAGCCGCGAAGGTGCTAGGCGCGAAGGGCATCGAAGCACAGAGCCTGAAGGGCGGGATCATGGCCATAGCGACCTCCGCTGGAAAGGCGCCTCCCCTGCTCCTCAAGCAAGGCGATTGATTACGGCTCTTCAGGGTCTTGCCGCCCGCCACCATATCCCACCCAGGATCCCTCGGGTAAACAACAATCCCCGGAATCGGCTCGTCGAAAGAAGTGCTCGGCTCGCTTGTCAAGCGTAGAGCCGTCGTAATCTCTGCGCGGCTTCTGTCTGGGCGCGGAGCTTCTGATAGGCTATCTCTCTCGTGACAACAGGCCATGGTCGCCCCGAGGCGAACCCGCAGTCGGGATTGAGCGTTATCCTGTCTTTTGCGAATATCTTGGATGCGCTCTGAACCCTCTGCACTATCTCC
>JAJTZC010000003.1:0-6799 GCA_032906705.1 Nitrososphaerales archaeon | reverse complement strand
GCGTACTCGAGCACGAGCTGGTCGACCTTCATTTCAAGAATCTCCTTGATCATGCTCTCGTAGCCTCCGCGTGAGAGTTTCGCCTCGGCAGCCGGCCAGTTCCCCCTGCAGATGTGAACTCCTATCTTGATACCACCGACTCCCTTGACCGTCCTGTTGATGAGTTCTGACGCGATGGCGTGCAACTCTTCGACGTCGCCCAGCTTCCACTGGTTCAGCGCCAGGAGCCACCTTGTGTACCTGTAATCGACGAAGTTTCCGATTGCGGGCTCGTCAAGCTGCACGAAGGACGCTCCAGCGTCACGGAGTGCGACTATCTCCTCTCTAAGCATCCGGGTGAGGTCTTCGAACGAGTCTTCCGGGCTCGCGTAGATATGCCCGGATTTCTTCCTGTTCCAAGAGTTGATCAGCAGAGTGAGGGGTCCGATGACTGGCGCCTTCAGGGGCTTCGTCGTGTATCGCATCGCAAACCTGAGCTCATCGACCGCGAGGGGCGCGGTCCTCTTGATTTTGTCGACTATGACGGGATTGCTGATTATGTCGATGGGCAGGTTCATCTGTTCCACGTATCCTCGAGCTTCTGGATTCATCAACTCCTTCACCGGAATCATCTTGAACGAAGGGAGCCTCTCGGCGACGAAGGCGAGAAAACTGAAACGCCTTTGTTCACCGTCGGAAATCTCGTCGACGCCTGTCATCTCCTGCTCCTTGATTACGAGCTTCACAGCGTCGTCGTAGAACTGATTCAGCTGCGCTTCCGTAAGCTTACCGTGTTCGAACTTCTCTATTCCCTCCATGAGCCATTCAGGTCGGGGGAGGCTGCCGACCACGGATGTCGGGAAGAGCTGCCCGGAGCCGGCCATGCCAGCGCGATTTCAGGTCAGCCGATAAAAGAGTTGTAAGCGCCGCGGAAAGAGCGCAGATGAGCAGGACAGCACTAGGGAGACGGATCTTTAACGGGAGGCTGAACTACGGTCAAGACGATCGGAGGCTCGGCCTGAGAGGCTCGTGCCGCAGCGGAGACAGAAGCCCTGTTGGCTAGAAACCGATGAGCTGGTCCACCGAAAGCGCGCCGGCCCCGAGCACGATGAGGACAATGGCCAACACGAAGTAGCCCATGTCCAGCTCGTAGCCGCCGAGGTACTTGTCCTTCATCTTGGTCCTCCTGAGGGCCGAGGTGGAAAGCATCTCTATCGCGAACAGCAGGGCAACCGCGGGCACGATGAAGCCGACGATCAAGAATATGCCTCCCACCAACTCGAGCGCCGTCGCTGCAGTCACGGCTGCTGCGGGCATCCCCATGCCCTTCATCCACTGGAGCGCCCCTTCCCTGGCCTTGCCCCGCAGCTTCAGCCGGCTGTGCCCGATGAAGTTGGCGCCCACCCAGACCCTGACGAAGAGTGCAAGGTAGGCGGCGAACGGCCCGAGGACTTCGAGGAGACCGATCAAACCTTCATTCACCGACTCGGTACCCGTGTGTGGTCAGGCTAATATATCTAGTAGTGAGTCACTACTTACCTAGTAAGGGCGAGCGAACTCGCATCCGCCTCGCCCGGCGGGCCGTGCCTTTTCGCCGGCCCTCATCGTTTTCTCCTGTGGGCGTGCCCAGGTTTTCCCTGAAGGGCAAGATGCTTTTCAAGGAGAGATGCTTCAATATCATAATCGATTATGATAGCGTGACCGAAAGCGCGTTGTCATCCGAGGCCAAGGTGAGGCGCATAGGAACCGGCTACGGTATCCCGATACCCAAGAAGCGTCTGGATGAGATGGGCGCGGGCGAAGGCGACGCCATCATCTTGAGGAGAGTAGAGAGACCAGCGCAGGAGATCAGGGACATACTTGCAGGCACCGGCTTCAAATTCGAGCGCGATCGCAAGGAGCACGAAGTTGGAACGTCAGAACGGTGACGCCATGATCTTCGACGCTTCCGCGTGGGTGGAGTACGCCCTCGGGGGCCCGAAAGCGGCACCGTCGCGTCATACCTCGACGGCCCGTCACCCGTCCTAACCCCTGCCTCGGTGGTCGCCGGACTCAACGAAGCTATGCTACGGAACCGCATCGGCAGAAGAATTGCGAGACAGGTGATAACACTCGTGAAGTCGAGGAGCGTAGTGGTCGCGCTGGACGCCGACCTGGCCGAAAGGACAGGGGAGCTTAACCACCAGCGGAAGAAGAAAGTGAAGGGGTGGGGGATGCTCGACGCGTTCGTGTACTCGCTGGCCGTCGCGCGGCGCGGCCGTGTGGGGACGGGAGACCCGCACTTCAGTGACCTGAAGGGAGCGGTCCAAACCGGGACATGAGCATTGAGGGTCAGCCGATTCAGCGAGCGTGTCTACTCTTTGCCGGCCATCATCGCCATCCTATTGAATGGAAAGCGAGAAAAGGAGGGCTGAATTGACTCACGTCGAAATCAGATGTGGAGCGCATGAGTTACCGCGCCGGTACGAGGGGGGAACACCTAACATCAGAGGGTTACCTCGAGTATATCGATCTAAGGCTAGGTTTCTCGAGAGGAACCATCCACGACCTCTGTCTAGCAGCCATGAAGTCGAAGACCGCAACTAAGCCGGGGGTCAAGGTGACGTATAGAGGACAGACCGAACGCCAGATACGTATGACTCCTCATCACTCCGTTCAGGTGCGTAAAGCCATATTCTTGATAGAGTACAAGCTGACCAAGGTGGGAAAGCAGATTGACCGCGTGGTTCAGGTCCATCTGCAGATATAGCGGACTCAACCAATTCACTGACCCAAGCATGCATCAGAATCGCGATGACAGACAGCGTCTCCGAAAGATACCCCAAGTATGGCAAGCACGTTGTGCGATAGGGAGGACTTCTTCGGCGGGTAATCTTGCGACCCATGTCTGAAAGACATAACTATCGCGCTACGACTGCATATCCGAAGTTGTCCGATTACGCGTCAGAAGAAGAGAGACTGAGGAAGCTATACGACCAAGCTCGTATACAAGGAAACAAGAAGAAGAAAAAGGAATACAAGGAAAAGATTGCCGAGCTAAACCGACTCCGAAAGTCCGCCAAGCGAGAAAGTAACAGATCCAAGAGCTAGGGTTTTCCTCATACTCTGCTCAAGCAGTGTGACTGACCGCCGCTTCGCCGGGCGGGCCGTGCCTTACTTTTCGCCGGGCTTCATCGCTTTCTCTTGGATGATGTCTATCTGCTTCTGCCTGACCTCGGTGAAGAGGTTGCACCAGTCTCTCCCCGAAACGAGGAGTTCGAAGGCCTTCAGCTTCGGGTGGATGCACATTCCCCTTTCAAACTGGTCCGCGTTGAGCGGGTCGTTGGGGGAGAACCAGACGCACGAGAGGCAGTTCTCGTACTGCCAGGTGATGCGCTTCAGGCTCCTCTGGGGTTCGGGCTCTTCCGGTTTTGGACCCATGGCCCATAAGTTGGTCGCCTCCATACTTATGGTTTAGACCGTTCGTCCTCCTCGCTTTGCAGGTTTTGTCCTGCGCACCGAGTCTGTTGGGGTACTCAAGCGGTCGAGCCGAACGGTTCCGCGAGATGTCCGCTTGCAAGAGGTGGATTCCTTCCGGCCCACGGCTCACACAATTCGCTCCTTCAGTTCAAGCACAACGTTGAGAAACTGAAGCTCGTCAAACAGAGTATCCGGGCTCAGTAGGGCCGCATGTACTATTCTTCGGCCAAGAATTCTGCGTAACGACTCAAGTAGCTCTAGTAATCCGTCTTGCTCTGCGCTCAGATCTTCTCATGCCCTTGACGGCGCGCTCGACCATTCTCTCTAGAAGTGTTTCCGAGTGAAGCAGCTCATGTAGCTTCTTAATCTCATTCTTCGAGAGAGGTCCTTCGAGGCTCCGCAATTGAACCGTCAATACCAAAGTCGAAGCTGATTAATAAACGCAAATGCTACTCACTTCACCAAAGACCAAGGGTTCGAATCTTGAACGATTCAATTGCCTGGCGAGGTCTAAGGCCTGAATCCCATTTTTCGCTATATGTTCAGAAGAGGTCCCATCCGTCCCACACATAGGGATAAAGCACGTCGAGGTCATCCACTGTTATGATGTCTTCCAAGAAATGCCCGCCTCAGTATTCTTTCATGTGATTCCGAATCGCACGCAACAGCTTCGGGTTCTTCCGGAGAAAATCGACCAGCCCCTCGACCCTGCTGATGGTCACGGGTTGGATGTGGTGCTCTATTCCCTCGGTATCCTGGTAGGCTACCTTCTCTTCCACCCCAAGCATTAGAAGCAGTTCTGAGATAATGCTGTGCCTCTTGATGACTGACTTTGCTGTCTTCGTGCCTTTATCGGTCAACCTGATGCCTCGGTATGGCTCGTGTACCAGGTAATCACGCGAAGCGAGCCTCTGCAGCATGCTCGAAACGCTGGGTGGTTTGACCCGAAGACTCTCCGCTATGTCGACCGTACTCGCGAAGCCCTTTTCGTGGACCAGATGGTAAATTACCTCTAGATAGTCTTCCAATCTCGACATCTCTTCTTGTTGCTCTATCTGGGTGACCTTGGCCAATTCGTCCCCGATGGCTGACAAGCATCCATCGCCCATTAAAAAGGATTCTCCGGTGATTAGGCATATCTACAAAATGACGGGGCGTCTCATCATATTAGACCCATCTAACTTTAAATACAGTAGGTAGCCCCGCTGATATCAGCCATGCGCGCGCCCCGGAACAAAGCTCTGAAATCACCGGAGCAGCGCGAGAATGAGAAACAGGAACGGGTGCGCAACAGGATTTCGTTGCGCCAGCTGTTCGTCTACCTCGGCCCTGCTCTCATTGTGAGCATGGCCTACATGGACCCGGGGAACTATGGGACGGACATCCAGAGCGGCGCGTCATTCGCTTACGACCTCCTGTGGACAGTCTGGCTCGCCAACATCATGGCCATGGTACTTCAGTACCTGTCCGGGAAGCTGGGGATTGCGACCGGGAAGGACCTACCGCAACTCATCCGCGCATCCCTAAAGTCCAGGAAGCTCATCGTCCCCTACTGGCTGGCCGCGGAGTCGGCCGCAGCGGCGACAGACCTGGCCGAGTACCTCGGCACCGTAATCGCGCTCAACCTGCTCTTCGGCGTGCCTCTCCTGTATGCGGCCATCTTCGGCGCGGCCGACGTGATCATCCTCCTGACTCTGACGTCGGAGCGCTTTCGGATCATCGAGTACTTCTTCATGCTCTTCGTTTCCGTGATAGCAATAGGCTTTCTCTATCAGGTAATCATAATCGGGCCGAGCCTGAGCGAGATCGCGTACCATTCGGTGGCTGTCTCCATCAACAACCAGAACATCCTGTTGGTCGTTGGGATTGTCGGTGCAACGGTGATGCCGCACGCGCTCTTCGTGCACTCCACGCTCACAAAGAACAAGCTGACCACCGGGAGCATTGAGGAGAGGAGGAGGCTGAGGAGGCTGCACATCAGGGAGGTCATCGTCACACTAACCATCGCCAGCCTCGTCAACGTCGCAATCCTCGTCTCGGCAGCGGCCGCTTTCTTTCCAAAGTACAGCGGCGTATCCACGATCAACGACGCCTACCAGATAATGGTCCCCCTGTACGGCTACTTTGCAGCGGCCGTTTTTGCGATAACGCTGCTCGCTTCAGGCCTCGCTTCATCGACTACGGGCACGCTCGCAGGCATGGCGATCATGGATGGGTTGCTGGGCACCCGCGTGAACAAGAACCTCCGGAGGATTGTTACGAGGCTGGTGAACGTCTTTCCTACCACGGCTGCCATCTTGGTTGGACTCAATCCATTGTCCTTGCTGGTCTACAGCCAGGTGATCCTCAGCCTGATGATACCGCTACCGATGATTCCCCTGATAGTCTACACGAGCAGGAGAAATGTGATGGGCGAATTCGTGAACAGGAAAATCACGACGATTCTGGGTGCACTCGCTGCCGCTACCATTATCTCACTGAACATCTATCTGCTCTATACTACCCTCTAGGGCTATGAAAATGACAACCTCGGGTTTTGGGACTCTAGCGTTCCGGGCGGTTGCGTTTAGCATACTTTTATGCCGCTGACCTCTGGTCGTCGACTGGTAGCTTTTGGCGGGAATAACCAGGCTGCGGGTCGGTTCCATCGTTATTGACTGCGACGACTTCGACCGAATGATGAACTTCTGGCAAGAAGCCCTTCACTACGTCCCGAAGTATCCTCCCAAGGGTGGATGGGTAATCCTGAAAGATCCTGAAGGGAGAGGCCCCAACGTCTCACTCAACCTGAGTTCCGAGGGACACTTGGAGCAGTATCGGCTTCACTTGGACCTTTACACCGAAGACCAAGAGGGCGAGGTGAAGCGGCTAATCCGCCTGGGTGCGACCCTCCGCAGGCCCGCCCAGCCGGGAGAGGACTTTGTGGTCCTTGCGGACCCGGATGGCAACCCATTCTGCGTGGTTCAAACGAAACGCAGCTGACCGAAGTTTCCGGGCTTTCGTTCTACGTTTTCCAACTTTGATAATCGTAATCGGGCCTTATTAGGATATTAGAAGATTCGAATATCCGTGAATCAGATGGCTCAGATACAAGCGCTGAAGACGGAAGAGAAGACTGAGCAGCAGTCCAGGCTGCTCATTATATTGTCCAAAGGGACGCTGGACATGGTGTACCCCGCGTTCATGATGGCGACGACTGGCGCCACCATGGGCAAGAACGTCCACATGTTCTTCACCTTCTGGGGCCTGAACGCGGTCAACAGGAAGACAGTCGGTTCGATGAAGGTCGCGCCGGTGGGCAACCCAGGGATGCCGATGCCCAACATACTCGGCATGATCCCAGGCATGACCGCTATGGCGA
>JAJTZC010000002.1:35732-74780 GCA_032906705.1 Nitrososphaerales archaeon | reverse complement strand
CATCTTGCTTTATGAAATCCGTCGCCAGGGAGGATCTTCGTCAATTGATAGAGCCATATCCCCATCCAAAATGTCTCCCGATGGGGTCTATGCCTGTTCGAATCGCAGCCCCCGCACCACGGAAATCGGCGAGAATCCGGGTGACCAACATGTTGTCGCGGTGATTCTTGCCCTGTTAGTAACCTGGTCAAAAACTGGGATTTGAAAATCAGGAATTGCAAGACCCCTTTTAGGATGGGATGTCTCGCTAAACTGTTCGAACTTTCGATTGATTAGATATTACTAGTAGATGTATCGCCATAACTTCAATCCAAACGAGCAACGGCGCCAGGAGCATTCTTTGTAATACACCCATCCATGGCTCTAGGACATCCTGACCCACGAAGAGACCGGTGAAAAGAAACAAAAGGAAGATCATGACTACTACCATTCCTGTAGCCAATGAATAAGAGCGATAACTCTGCCATCTAAAATCTCGTTTCAGCCTCCTTGAAATAAAGGGAGGTGCAATCACAAGTGAGATGACGCCGATTGCGCTGAGAGGCGTATGAAGAGGGCTAGGGAGTGGAAAGATACCCGCTCCAACCGCACCAAAGCCACCATCCAATGCTAAAAGAACGGGGCCAATCTTGGAGCCCTGGCCATCGCCTATCCCCTTCTGAAGTCCGACAGCAAATGCTATGATCAAAGAACCGGTCAAGAGGAAATTTGCGTCCTGCACTATCGCGTAAGGAGCGCCAACGGCACCAAGCTCACTGATTCCTTGCGAGAGATGGCTATAGCTAGGGTTAAGGAGACCGAGAATAATCACTATGACTGTAAACGAGATAGGGGCAATAACCCCGCATGTACCAAGGAACCTTAGAGCGTTATCAGGTTTTGTGCTAATGCTGCCAGACATCACCGTATCTAGGGGACCCTATCGATATAATCCTGGCCCCATAGTTCCAAGCATAGAATATGGCCCCTCTCCCGAAGAGTTACGCGAACCCTTTTACATCAGACGCATAATCTCTGAGGGGAATAGAGGAGTCCCTGCCAGGGTGCCACTGAATATGATGCGATGATTGGCAGTAAGTTGGGACCTCCCCTCAACACAGGGGAAGCATAGAGGGTTCTCACGTTCAAATCACACCGGGCCCATCGAATTCAAACTAGTTGGCAAAACACCCGAAAGGCCCCGCAAGCGGCGCATCCAATCGCCAGATTAACTGAAGGTCTGGCGAGGCGCCCGGTTCAATCCTGGTGCCCGCGGGTCATATCTAGGCTACGAGACGGGCATGCTGTCGGTGAGCGGCCGCCGCAATCGCCATGCCAGAGCGAATTGGAGTCCGATAGATCCAACGATTATGTGTATCAACAGTATCGGGAAGAAGATATAAGTCCGCGCAACGATGTCGAGGACGGAGAGGATGCTGGCAGTCACTCCTGAAATGGCGACCAATGCTGCGAGCCAGCGCGGAAATCTAGGCATCACCATAAGGGCCGAGGCGACCAGAAGGAGACCGGCGGCTTGGAAAATTATGCCCGTTGTGAACATTGCGCTAGTAAGATTGTACAATGTATCGTATGTGTAGAGAATAGCTGTCTGTTGCGTGGGAGAAGCAGAGACTGAACTGGCTGCAAGACCGGGCACGGCCCATTTGCGCGTGAAGCCGCCGAGTGCCCCTACGAAGGTAGCAATCCCGCAAACCGAGGCTAGCCGACCCCGCGATGGAGAAAACTGTTCGATGAATACTCCGAGAGACCAGACGACGAAGCCCATAAGAATCCACCAGAGCGCGTCCAGAACAGCGAATGTTTGGTATCCGAGGCTAGTCAAAGCTTGTGGTTGGGCCTGGAATGCTTGAGGCGAATCGTTGCCGAAGCCCGCCGCCGTCAGCAGGAAAAGGAGGTCCACAATTCCGGTTAGCAATGCTAGCCGTGAGACCAGGCGATTTGAGTTAAGCGAAATGTTGGTGTTCAAACGGTTCGACTCCCGGTTCCCCTTACGGTTGGCCCGAAGCTTTGGCCTCTGGATTTCATGTTCTTGTTCCGCGCTATTGACACTACATGCTGCTCTCCACCAACGCATAGTATTAAGTGGTGCCCTCCTATTCTTTTCAGAGAAGCTGCACCTTCAGCGATACGGCATAACGCAGTTCTTACCCGCAGGTATTCCTGTAACACCTCACGTGAACTTTGGCCTCCGGTCCCAACGAGCTTGGTGAGCACGCCATTACCTCCCCTCACGACAGGGAACTGCAGGAGGGTTCTCATGTTCGAATCCCACCCCCCGCACCAAAGAAATCTCCAAAGTCGAGATTCTGGCAACATTCTGAAATAACCTTAAACGCAAATCCTCTGGAGAGTACCTGATGTCGCCGTTGCTTTTGCTGGCAGTCATGCTCTACTCCATAAGCTCCGGCCTGCTCGCAATCCTCGCTTACGTCTACGGAAAGACCGCGCTCTCGACGAGGGCTAGGTACCCTCTCGGTCTTTTCCTCTTCTCGCTGCTCCTCCTGCTCCAAAGTGCCGGGACGGCTTACACGTACACCTTCATGGGAGGCTACTTCGGCCAGGAGGCCTTACCTTCGATGTCGATAATGGGCTCGCTCGAACTCGTGGGCGTGGTCGCTCTGTTGAGGATTACACTTTGAGCGAGTCCCCGCGGTTCAGCCTAGGAATCTGCGCCTCCGACTCGTCCGATGGGCTTCCCTCGTTGGTCTCCACGCTAGCCGGCGAAGACTACGGAGGGGCTTTCCTCATGGAGAAGCTAATCATAGTCGTAAGCGGGTGCCCCGCGCCGATCGTCTCGGCGCTGGAGCAGAAGGCGCGCACCGATTACCGGATCCTCGTCATCACCGAGGGCCAAAGAAGAGGCAAGGCCGAAGCGGTCAACAAGATCGTCGAGAACTCAGCCGGAGAGTACGTCGTGTTGCTGAACGCAGACGCGGTTCCTGGCCGAGGGGCCATACGCAAGCTGCTCGGCGCGCTGGCCGCTGATGCCAGGGCTGGCTGCATCTCCGCCCGACCGGTTTTCAGGGAGAGTGTTGGACTCCTCCACGGGGCGCTCAGCTTGATGTGGTCGGCCCACACAACGGCATCCTTGAAGCTGAACCACGCGAACACGAGCAATCACTCGTCCGACGAACTGATCGCGGTCAGGCGCAGCCTCTTTCCCCGGCTGCCAGCGAAGTTGGTGAATGACGGCGCCTACATCGGAGGCCGCGTGAAATCGGCAGGATACTCCGTGAGGTTCTGCGATGATGCCACAGTGAATATCACAGTTCCCACGAGGTTCACCGACCTCCTCGAACAGAGGCGCAGGATAATTTTCGGCCATGTGCAGGTTTGGAGGAAGCTGGGCAACCCTCCCCTTACCATAGAGTCGCTTCTGTTCACGGACCCGGCTCAAGGCTTCAGGATAGTGGTCTCCCTTTTGTCGCGGCAGCCAAGGCTGATTTTCGCAATTCCATTCGCTCTTGTCAGTGAAACCATTTCGGCTCTTTTGGCCATGTTCGATTCCGCTGTGTCCAGTTCCAGGCATGCGGTGTGGAAGAGGCATGGAAACTAGCCCCTCGAGCCGCGGCCTCGACGAGCGGGACGTCGATGAGATTCTCGCCTACGTCCGGATTGCAGAGCTGCACGGTGCTCCGCTCTCGTTGGCCGATGCGCTCAGGCTGACGTCCGTCCAACTCTCAGAGGAGGGATTGGCCGAAGCGTGGGAGCGAACCAGCTCTCTCAGCTCGCTTTACCCGTTGCTTTCAGGCCAGATAGTTCCGAAGGCGAATCTCGCTCAAAATGGAACCGACGCCTTCAGCACGAATCTCGAGGAAAGCAGGCGAAGGGTCGAGGCAAACGTGCGCGTGGCAAAGCAGGTCGAACGACTCTTCGCCTGGGAGAAGTTGAGGATGTTCTCGGTAAGCGGGACGAACTCCTACGACTTCGCCCGGGGGCATGACGACATCGACCTGTTCTGCATCACCAGGAATGACACCCTCTGGCTCTTCATGCTCAAGGCGCTCCTGGTTGTCCGTTTCTACGAGTTCTTCAGGAAGGACCTCCCGCGCCTCTGCTTCAGCTACGTGGTTGACGAAGCGAACGCGAGGAAAGAGTTCAGGTCGCCGAAGGATCGCCTGTTTGCAAGGGACGCCCTCAACCTCAAGGTAATCTCCGGGCAAGATTTCTATTTGTCTCTCATGGCAGACGCGAGGTGGATGCAGGACTGGTTCCCGAGAATCTACAGAATGGCGGCACGGCCCTCCTCTGACTACTTCCCAGTCGACGAGAGCTCCTCGGTGGGCAGGATTATCAACCGCATCCTATACAGGGTGGTGGGTCCCTATCTCAGGCTCAAGTCAATCCTTGATAACGCCAAGAACGGAAGGAGAGGGAAGGCCCAGTTCGTGAACCGTGTTAGGATTGGGGAGGGCTACATACTACACGAGTCCAAGAAGTATCAGGAACTCAGGGGCTTGTATCAATTCGAGATGACCAAGGGCCGTGCGTCCTATGATGGCGCGCACTCGTCCTTCGGGCCCTAGCGGAGAACCTTCGCCCTCCTGAGTCTGTCCCAATTCTCTCCTATCTTGGCGACATCATAGCCGCATATCTCGACGATTCCAGGATGAGGGTCAGTTATCGGCGCTATGCCCGCCCCTATTTTCCGGGACGAGAGGAAGAAGAAGTAGGACCTACTCCTTACGGTAACCGCCAGAATCGCTCCGCTCTTCTCCAGTATGAACTTAAACATGGTGGCCTCGTTCATGATTCTCATTGGTAGCACACCTCGTCTTCTAGATCCGCCTGTAGGCCGCAAGGAAATGGTCGCCGAACCTGCTGAATGGGAACTTGTCCTCGAGATTCAACTCCACGGCCTTTAGGAACTTCTCAAGGCGTGCGGGTGGGAGGTACTGCGTCATGTTCGAGGGAGGAAGCAAGATTCCGACCCCCCGGACGCTCTCGAGCCTGAAGAACTTCGAGATCAGGTGTCCGAGCGATGGCACGCTGAACGCGTTGGTAGAGATGCAGAACCTGGATTTCCCGATTGGCACAGGATTACGCAGCCGAGCAACTGTCATGGAAGGCTTCATCCTCAGAGTGTATCCAGCGATCTCAAACAGGCAATACTTGTTCCAGACTCCGAGAACGAGCGTTCCCCGATCCCTGATGAGGCTGTGGAGGGTGGCAAAGAGGTCGGCAAGTCTGGGGTCGGTGTTGATTGCGCCATAGGTTGAGTAGGCGCCATCCACCTTGGCATATCCGAGTCTCCTCACAGACTCTCCCAGCTGGTAGGGCCTGGATTGGAGCGGGATGACTCGGTCGGTCAGCCCTTCCGCTTCCGCCTTCCTCCTGAGGACGCCGATCATCTTCGAGGAAACATCCGAGGCGATCACTCTGATTCCCCGTCTGGCAAGTGCCAGGGTCTCTGTGCCGGTCCCGCACCCCACCTCCAAGACAGTCTCGCCCGGGCGAAACAGATCAGACATCAATGCAACCGACCTGTTCCTTAGCCAGAGGTTAATCGGATTTCCAAGTATGTGCCTATCGTAGTCCTCCGCGACGCCGTCAAAGGCGGCCTCGAGGTCCCCGTACACGAACTCGTAGTAGTCCGAAGGTCGCTCGGAAGTCGGCTTGATATCGAAGTACCTGATCATCCCCCAGTACTTCTTCCTCACTTCGGCATCTCCGTACTTCCTGGTGAAGGCCGACAGTACGGGGTCCTTCAGGCTTGTTGCCTTTGCAGGGCTAGCGACTCCTTCAACAACCTTGCCATCAGAGAAGACTTTCACCTTCGGGTCGGCTAGAACGTTTGCGACCCAGTCCTGGCGCCCGCCTGTCTGTGGAAAGATGACGATTCGTCCATCGTACGTGACATACCTCACTATCACAGGGTGAATCTTCCCTGACCTTCTGCCCCTGGTCTCCAGCCGGACGTACTGTCCGACAGAATACAAAACAGGCGGAGACGCTCCCGCGCAGAGTTAAACGTTCCAAGCAGTGCGACGTTAATAACAAATCTCCAGAAGACGGCACCCCTAGGAGCAGATGCCAAGGAATGAAGCCCGCTCTCATCATTCTCGTTGCCACCGCAATCAGAGAAGCATTCAGCTTCTGGACAGGGCACCCGTTTGATTTCGAACTCTGGGTCAGGCTCGGCTACTACACCTACCGCGGGGTCGACCCCTACGGCGTCCTCCCATCAGTTCCGGGACTGAGCTTCGCCAACGTCTTCTCGTCCTCCAGCACGGCCACCATCGGCTACTTTGCCTTCTGGCCGTTCGTCGAGGCGGCGATGTACGCCCTGTACAACCTGATTGGCGCCGGGGACCGGTTCGTCTACTACTTCCTGCTCAAGCAGCCAGCCATAGTCGGCGACGTTCTGCTTGCCTACATGATCTACTTGCTAGTCAACAAGGACAACCCCACAAGGGCGTCCTGGTCAATGAAGGTATGGGCCTTCATGCCTTTGACGATAATCATCTCGGGCATCTGGGGCATCTTCGACTCCCTGGCCATGGCTTTCGTGATTGCCGCCGTGATTACCCCATCCTACGTTCGCCGTTCTCTCGGGTCTGGAATCGGGACGCTCGTGAAGTCGGTACCCATGATCTACGCCCTCCCGCTGACCGTCACGGGAATGCGCCGCTGGTGGGGTCTCCTCGTCTCAGTACTGCTACCTTCCTCGGTCACGGTAGGCGCGGCTCTGTACTTCCACTGGTCCCTCGTCACCGTCAGCTCGACCCTTGCCTCCACCGCCACGAAGGGCGGACAGTCCATGTCGCTCTTCGACCTCGTCAACTACATGAACGTCCTTGGCATTCTCAGCGACCAGGCGGCACGAACGCTCTGGCCCTTGGGCTACATCTGGATTCCGGCGGTGCTTGCCGCGACCACCCTCTCCGTGCGCGCCTTCGGGTCCGAGGACACCGGTGCCCTTCTTCGATCGATGCTGGTGGCGACCTTGGTCTTCCTCATTTTCAAGAGCCAAGTCAACGAACAATACGCCATCTACCTTCTGGCTCTCAGCGTCGCCGACGTCGCGCTCCTGGACCCTCGGCGCATGCGCCTCCTCGCGGCGACTGCCCTGGTGGCCACGGTCTACCTGCTCGTCAACAACTTGTTCTTGATTAGGTTCTTGGCCCCGGTCTTCCCTCAGGCGGTCCAGCTGGACCTCGCTCTGGACCTGTCATACTCTCTCCAGAGGTCGACCCTGGCGTTCCTGCTTGGGGTCGGGTTCACCCTTCTCAATATATTCTACCTCTACTCCCTGTGGAAGGACGCCCGAATCTCAACACCAGGTCCCGGCTCCAGAATGGGGAGACCTTCCGAAAATCAGACGTCCGCTCGGCCGGTCGACCCCATCGCCTGCCTCAAGGTCAGCCCGAGCACGAAGGCGTAGCCCATCTCATAGATCAAAAGAATCGGGAGGATGCCGAAGTTCCTCGTCGCCAGAGCCGCCAGCGTCGCGATTGCTGCGACAGCCACCGCAGCTGCCTCCAGCGCCGTGGTCGCATTGAGCGGCAGCTGATACTTCTTCTCTTGCCACGCGCTGCCCGCTACAGTTACCGCATACTTCGGGGTCCTCATGAAGGTCCCGGAGCTCCCGGACAGAAGCCCGGACAGCGCCTGGACCGAGTTGCTGATGCTGACTCCATAGCCTAGGATCACCAAGATGACAATCTCCTTTAGGTTGCGAAGCAGTCCGAGGTTCTGCACCCTGATTGCTTCGACGCAGTAATAGAGCACGGCGAGCGTCGAGAGCACCACAAGAATCGAAAAGACAACCCACGGGGCGACTTGGAAGGAGAACGCCACCGAGTCCCCGACGCTGATACCCTGGCCACCGCGTTGGGCCAAGTAGGATGGAACTGAGAACCCGACGGCGTAACGAATCACGTCCACATTCAGCAAGGCGGCAGCAACGGCAAGCAGAAATGACGCGACCATCAGAGGATGCACAAGGTAGTACGTCAGGTGAACCGCGGCCTCTGCCTTCTGGCCGAGGTCGAGCCTGTCGGATTTACCAATCGCAGGAAGGAGTTTCTTAGCCGTCTGCATGGAGCCCCTTGCCCATCTCCCCTGCTGCCTCTTCAGGCTCAAGATCGTCGGGGGGAGCTCGCCCGGAACCTCCACGCCGCTGAGGTAGAGTCCCCTGTAGCCCGCCAGCTGCATCCGGTAGCTCGCGTCCAGGTCCTCCGCCAGTGTGTCCGAGCTCCAGCCGCCAGCCTTTCTGATTGCCTCCGCCCTGATCACACCCGCGCTGCCGTTGAAGTTCATGAAGTATCCACTGCTAGCCCGTCCCTTCTGTTCGATGAGAAAGTGAGCGTCGACCCCCAGTGCGATGGACTTCGTCATGCTGTCGAAGCCCCGGTCAACGTGTCCCCACCTGGTCTGGACGAACCCGACGCCGGCGTCCGAAGCCAGGTGAGGTACAGTCTTGAGCAAGAAGTCCGCCGGCGGTATGAAGTCGGCGTCGAAGATGGCTATGAGCTCCTCCTCCGTCCGCTCCAGGGCAGCCTGCAACGCGCCCGCCTTGAACCCCTCCCTGCTCTCCCTCCTGATGACGTGGACCCGCAACCCCTCCGAGCTGAGGGCTTCGGCCATTTCGTCTATCCGTCGACTCGTCTCGTCCGTGGAGTCATCGATCACATAGATGCCCGTCCGCTCCTTCCCATATCGTGCCGCCACCGCGGAGCACGCCCTCAGGAGCCTTTCGACGACATAGAGCTCGTTGTAGATCGGGAGGTGTATGGCAACGGTGGGCAAGTAGCCTCCCTTTGGGGCCGCTGGTTCCTTGTATCTCCTTGAGCGGATTGTCAAGTGGAGCATGTTCAGGCCGTAGATGAAGAACGCCACACTCACTGCAACCGAGGCGTCCAGCAGAAACTCCACCAGAATCTGAGGGGATGTGATCATCTACGCACGCTCTGATGTGTTTCCGTAGGCCCCGGGATGCCTGACCGCGTTTAAGGTTATTTCAGAATCTCGCCAGAATTCTTCTGAGCCAATGATTCGGAGAAGGAAGCAATCTCCTAAGTTCCCCGAGACACGAGGTGTGAACCCTCTTGAACCGAACACTCATAAGTTCGCCCAAGGGGGTTTTCGCTCCCCGATGCTCCCTTTTGCTAACAGCTTCGCCGCGATTGTGGCCGCCATGGTCTTCCCGTCATTCGTGAGCCTGCTCATCGTCGCCGGTTTGACGAAGGTGGTGAAGGCGAGGTACCTCGCGGCCTTCGCCCTCGGAATCTACTTCTGGTTCTTCTCCGACACAATCGGGGACTCGGCGTATCTCGACGTAAACGCAGGGTTCACAGGCGGGCCGACTCAGGTGGCCCTGTTCGCCCTATTCGCCGTCGGCCTCCTCTTGGTATTCTCGCTTGACCGGGACGTCTTCAAGCCCTCCGAAGGGAACAGCAAGCAGTCTCTCGCCATCCCGCTGCTCTTGGCTTTCGCAATTGGGATCCACGGGTTCGGCGAGGGCGCCGCCTTCAGTTCCACCGCGGCCGCGACATCAAGCACCAACCTGTTCGACGCCTTTGGTGGCCCTTCATCAGCCGTGGCTTTCCTCCTCCACAAGGCACTCGAGCCGATGATGATCGGGGTGGCCTACTGGATTTATGCCAGGGGCCGGGGAAAGAAAATCGCCTCGCTGATTCAGGATGCCCTGTTGCTGACGTTCGTCTTCACCCTGCCCGGGATCATAGGGAGTGCCACGGATTACTTCCTGAACTATGACACCACCTATCTCTTCGCCTTCGGGCTAGGCACATCTCTGTATGCGCCCCTCCGGCTGGCCAAGCCACTCTATTCAGAAGCGGGCGCCCCGCAGTCTGATTCTGTTTGGTTTGCAATCTGCGCTCTGCTCGGGTTTGCGTCTCTTTACGTAGCGGCCCTCCTTCATGCCTGAGACGTCCCCTACGCTTTGGAATGAATCATCGAGGCGAAGTCTCTCAACGATGGCTCTTGTCCCCTTTCCACGGCATTAGGCCGTGCCTTCCTGAGGAAGGCCAGCGCCTCGTCCGCGCTCATTCCTTTGCTTCTGATAAGGTAGGCTCCAATGGCGCACATCGTCCTACCCCTTCCAGCTTGGCAGTGGACTAGCAGTACCCTCCCCGAATCCAACTCCTCCTCAATCCGCTCCGCGGCCGACTTCATGGTATCGAATCCCAGCGGCTGATGGTCTTGCATTGGGATGTGCATGTAGTTTATCGAGCTCGTGAGCCAGCCGCCGGGCAGCGGATTTTCCATGACCGTCAGGATGCTGTTGACGCCGTGGCTCCCAAGCCAAGAAACCTGGCGTTTGGACGCTGGGAATCCAGAGCCTGCGAGTCTATTCGGAATCACCCATACGAATCCCGTCGGCTGGTCGACTCCCACTGCCCTGATTTTCCTCAGCAACACTCCTACGGCAACCATGAACTGCGCGAAGTTTGATTATCGAGGATTGTAAAGGTCTTGCCCGTTAGCTTTCCAGCACTTCGAGCTTGCCGTACTTGCCCACGTTCAAGCGGAGCTCTCCTCTGAAGCTGTTCGTGTAGCCGTTGGTTATCCTCACTTTGGAGCCCTGCTTCACCTGATCAATCTGGTCGTCCCAGAGAGAAAGCTTGATCTGACCAGTCTCGTCCTTCAGCGTGCAGTCCGCAACTCTAGCCTGGTCGCCCGTCCTGAGGTTCACTGTGCGCGGGTCGGAAATCTCCGCGATCTCTCCCTCGGCGTCTACCCTCCTCATCCCGTCCCGCAGGTCGTTGATGTTCAACTGTCTCTCCCTGGTCGAGCCCGTGGCATATTTAACATTGAGTGAAGGACAGCCATCAAAACCCGAAACGGTTTAAGTAGAAAACCCCCTCGGGTCGAAGAGTTTGTTCTCCGGGACGGACTTGGTGATCCTCACTCTCTCCTTCGCCGTCCCTCTTCTCTTCATCCTCTTGGGCATGCCGCCATATCTTCGTTTCCTCGCACGGAATGGCAGGGTGGTCGACGACGTTCACAAGCAACCACGGACCAAGGTTCCCTCCCCTGTTGGTCCGGTGATTTTTGTCGCGGCTGCCGCTGGCGAGGTAGTGGCATATCTGACGTTCGGCACACTAGTGCCGATCGCAATCTTGGGCACGGCTATTGTGGCCTTCGCAGTGGGGCTTTACGACGACATTCTCATCTTGGGTGCCCGGACCAAGCCGCTACTCCTCATTTTGGCGTCTTCTCCCCTCCTCATCTCCGTAATCTACCAGCCCAACCTCTACGAACCGAGGCTGTTCTTCCCGATCCTCGGCGCGACAGGCGAGCACTTCTCAATCTACACCCTGCTCGTTGTCGCGGCCTTCCCCGTTGTCGCGAACGCGTTCAACATGATGGACTCGTTCAATGGCGAAATCTCAAGTTTCGCTTTCCTGGCGTCTCTGGCACTCACTGTCGGCGTCCTGCTGCACGCGTACGCGACCCCGGGTTTCTCGCTTGCCCGCGCCGCAGCCGCCCTCCCGCTCCTGGCGGTAGCTGCTGGCTTCCACGTATTCAACAGGCACCCTTCCCGCGCCTTCGACGGAAACAGCGGCAGCCTCGTCTTCGGCTCCTTGTTCGCCGCCAACGCGATCACGGGTGGCGTGGAGGTCGCTGCCATAATTGCTATTCTGCCCTCCATCCTGAATTCCTTCTACATCCTCTCCAGCCTCCGAGGCTTCGTCGAGAGAAGGAAGATGGGCGCTAGACCCACCTACATGACAGGAGACGGCCTGTTGCACGCTTCCGAGGAACCATCAGCACCGTCAACTCTCGTCAGGCTGATACTCCTATCCGGGCCCCTCTCAGAAAAGGAACTGGTAAAGAACATCATCCAGCTCACTGCAGTGGCCTGCCTACTTTCAATCCTAACTTCGGTACTCACCTGGGTACACTGAATTGAGACTCGCTCCGCTGATAGGAATCTCCGTGGTCGCCTGGTTCCTGATACTCCTCGAGACTTACCTGTTCTTCGGTGTGATCATACCCCTAGGGCCGCCAATCCACAGCGTGGGCGTCTTCACCGCGGTCGCGCTGCTGAAGCTATCGCTGACCTTCGGGCTTGGCGTCCTTTGGTTCGCCGTAATAGCCTCTATCACGGGGCTCTACGCGAGGTCCAAGGCTAGAGCCCGGCCTCCCACTTCTTCATCTTAGCGTCGAACTCCTTCCTTGTGTAGACGACTCGCGCCGGGACGCCCATAACCACCTTGCCTGGGGGCACGTCCCGAGTTACCACCGCGCCCATGGCCACGACGCTCCCCTTCCCGATCCTGACACCAGCCCTGATTACGGCCCTGGCCCCTATCACGGCGTCGTCCTCGATCGTCACTCCAATCAACCGCTTGCTCGGCGGATATGGGTCGTTGGTGAGCACCGCGGCCGGCCCTATGAAGACGTTCCTCCCGATTCTGGAGAGCGGAGGAATGTAGGCGCTCCCCTCCACCTTGGTGCCGTTCCCTATCCTGACGTCGTAGTCGACGTGGGCCAGCGACCCTATCTTCACGTTGTCACCGATCACCGTCTTCGAACCGATATAACTCAAGTTCCAAATCACTACGTTCTTGCCCGCCCTGACATCTTTACCAATCACGGCCCCCTTGCCGACTCTCATTTCATCCCACTAAATGGTTTGAACTTCTTACGGTCAACCACGGGTGCCGAAGTCCTTTCTGTGTACTTGGAGAGAAGATACTCAGCCCGCCTCTTCTTCGTTCCAGCTAGGTATGGAAGTAACATCTTCAACAGATCGAGAGCTCTCCTTCCTGTGGCCACAACTCGCCAAACCTCGTTCCCCACCGAACTCATTCCGTCATGGCGGACCCCAACTCCCCAGTGGCTAGCAACACGAGCAAGAGATTCCTTGTCTTCCATGCTGACTTGGACAAAAGCCAGTGAGTAATATCTTTCCTTTCTGGCACCTCCGCCTTCGATTCTGCCCCTCTTTCTTCCAGTGCAAATACATCTTTCCATTACGCTGCCATCAGCGATGATCATCCCAGCGGAGAATCCTATGTCGCCCTCATTCGTCAGAGTTGACGCAATGACCGATTTGGGTGGACGCCCAAGCTTCAATTTCCTTGCCTTGCCCTGTATTGCGAACCATGTTCTGTTTGGTAGCGCGGAGAGCACACCTCTTATGTTCTCGATTGCGTAGACTTCCCTCAGGATACGAACCTCTTCGACGGTCCAAGTGGCTCTGCTTCCCTTTCGCCTTCCTTTTTCGTTTGGTCGCATCCTGCGTTCGAGGGAAACCTTTGACGTAGCCAATCAGATGCGACAGCAGAACGAAGCATAAAGCGACCAATCCCATAGGCGAAATTCCAGACCTTCACGTTCTTGCCCAGCTTCGCATCCAAAGCCACATAGTTTACTGGTTTCAACGGCTCACCCGAGATAGATGGGCGTTCCCGAAGAGCTGGAAGCCAGGACAGCCTCCGCGATCCTTGTGGCTCTCAACCCGTCTTCTCCCGTCACCAGCGGCCTTCTGCTCTGCTGGATTGCAGTGATGAACTCCTTCAGCTCGAGGAGCAGCGGCTCACGAAACGCGTTCGTCGGGACCCGAGTCCCGCCCTCCTCGTGAATCCTCGTCACCTGGGTCACAAAGTCAACATCCACAACGCCACCGGTGAACACAGCCGAAAGGGTTCTCACCCTGCTCGGCGTCACCCAGTTGGTCATCAGGAAGGCGGTCTTCTGGCCAGAAAAGCCGAGCATGATTGCAGCAAAATCCTCATTCTTGAGGGGCGCCAGGACCTGGCCCACCCGTCCGAAGACGTATCGCGGCTCCTCGTTGAAGAGCCAGCAGGCAGTGTCTATGTCGTGGACCGAGGCATCCTTCACAATTCCCACGTCGAAGACGTTCTCCCCTCGTCTGTTCTCTCTGTGGAACTCCAGGAGGAGGAGTTCTCCCATCTCCTTCTTCGAAATCGCAGTTTTCAGGTCCGAGATTGGTGGGTTGAACCGCTCGATGAAGCCCACGGTGATCGTCCTGTTCGCCTTCTTCGCGGTCTCGATCAGCTTGCCCGCCTCCTGAGATGTCGTCGCCAGCGGCTTCTCCACTAAAGTGTGTAACCCGGCCTCTAGAGACTTCGTGGCGATTGCGAAGTGGGTCGAAGCCGGAGTACAGACCGTGACGGCGTCAAGTTTCTCCTTCCTCACCATCTCCTCCAAAGAGGAGTAACCAGGAACTTTGTACTTCTTCGAAAAAGCGGCAACTCTATCCTTATCCAGGTCGCAGACAGCCGCCAGGCACTCGAGCTCGTTCAGGACCCTGACGTGGTTCTTCCCCCAGCCTCCGGTACCGACCACTCCCACCTTAGTCATGGTCTGAGAAACGCCCTCCCCCGACAGAATATAGGGTTATTCGGGTCACTCTCTCTTCAGTGTCGGGGTTGCAAGCAATACTGTCGTCTCGACGTTCCTGAGCCCCTTCCTCGCCTGCTTCAGGAACTCGTGGTCCTCGCCGGAGCAGACAATCACGAGGTTGTGCTTCAGTGGGTCAAGCGCCTCCGCGCCACCCCGCGACTTGGAGCCCGACACGACCTCCACGTCGGTGACGTAGTCCCTCAGCCGCTGCTGGATGCTGCTTGCCATCTGAAGCCTGTCGGCCCTCATCTCGTAGCGGTCGAGCGTCCAGAGCAGGCTGATCTTCGTCCGGCTTGCCTTGAGTTCCTTTTCCTTCAGGATATCTCTCGCCTCGTCCACAACGTACCTCACGAAGTTCTCGAAGCTCTTCAGCGTGGCGCCCGCAAGGTAGGAGATGGATTCGCCAGTCTCTTCGCTCGCCTGTATCGCCTTCAGGTCGTAGAGGTTCTTGGCGAACTCATCGATGAAGATCTCCTTGCCCCTCTGTAAGGTTACGTTGGCCTCTCTCGCCCTCCGCGCGAGCTCTATCTCGGTCACCGACCCGATTGCGGTCTGAAGCACGGCAGATGCGTATTCCAGCTCCGCGGAGAAGACGTTCTGCGAGTTCTGACCAAAGCCCAGCGTTTCAAGGGGGGACGTCTCCTTGCCCAGCGCGGCCGAGACCACAACGGGCCTGGGGTCTCGGGGTCTGAGAGGTATGTACGCGTAGGTGAGGGAGGTGCCCACTCTCAGTCCCGACTGTTTTTCGACTAGGACGATGTTCCCGGAGTTCCCTCCGGGGCCGGTCGGGAGAGTGTTGACAAGAGTCACACCCTTCGAGAGGTACTTTGAGAGGTCCCTCAGCTTGGACCCCGCCTCGATGAGCGACTCCTCGGCTGGCCTCCTGAGCCTGGGGGTGAAGAAGACGACCTGCGCGTCGCCGAGGACCCGCTCGAGAGGCTTCAGGCCCAGCAGAGGCTCAGTGTTCATCAGCTCCTCTAGGTTCGGGTTCTTCTTCAAGAACGCCGGGTCCAAGTCAGTGGCCGTCTGCAGCGTCTCATCGACTATGGTGACCTGGGACCTGTCGACAAGATTGGCAGCAAGACGGTAGCCTTCACTCGTGAGACCATAGATTGCGACCTTGAGCTTCGGCAAACGAATCCAACCTTCGTTCTTCGACTTCGTAATTATACTTTGGCAACTGGAAACGCGTGGTGGCTTTAATCAAAACTGCGACTACTTTCTGTTGGCACGGACTCGCCGAAAACAAGATTGTGGCGCTTCTCGCTCAGGCGGAATTCCTCGTCCAGCGACGAACTCAATGAGTTGGTCATATGTTGCAGGCTTCTTTGACGGCGATGGTTGTGTAAAGGTGAGACTCCAGAAATTCAAGTTGGATTTCGAGATTACTTTCGCCGAGAATCACAAACCCTTCTTGGACGAGATAGCTTCGTTCTTGCATCGCTTCGGAATCAAGACATCGTACTCGTTTGGAGCTGGCGCTTGGGTATTGCTCATTTTCGAACTCGATTCTGTGGTGATTGCGGCGCGAAAAATGATTCCATTCTCACACAAGAAGTCGGTTGAACTTCGCTCAATGCTTGCTTACTTGACGGGGAGTGCGACAGGCGACGAGACTCTGAAGGTCTTTAACGAGCAGGTCCTGATTGGCAAGAGGCGGGGGAAGGTGAGAGAATCGTCTATGCCGTATACCAGGGTCGAAGGCCTTCTACTCGGCGCTCGGGCAAAGGTCATTACATTGAGGAGACTAGCTCGGCAGCGAAGAATCTCCGTGCCCCGTAACGTCAAACGTAAGATGAGAACAGATCGCGCGCACGACCTTTCTCAGGAGAAGATAGCAAAGAAGTATGGTTATTCGAGGGAAATTGTTAGGAAGGTTTTGGGGTTGCTATAAATGAGAATTTGGCTGGATATACTTACCCCTAAGCAAATCCTCTTTTTCACTCCGCTGATTGAACTACTCCGCTCACGGGGATGCGAAGTGCTCGCAACGTCGAGAAAGTACAGGGAAGTGGAGCCCATCGCAAAGATGCAGGGGCTGAAGCTCGTCTTCGTGGGAGAGAGGGGCGGCGGGGGCTTGGCCGAGCTGCTCGCCGCGGCAACGCGCAGACAAGCCAAGATTGCGCCTATGATCAGGCGCTTCGGTCCCGATGTCTCCGTGTCCGTGGCTTCAGGGGTCTGCGCGAGGGTCTCGTTCGGACTCGGCGTCAAGCACATTGCGGTCAACGACTCGCCTCATTCCGAGGTCGCGGGTCGGCTATCGCTCCCGTTGAGCTACCATCTGTTTTGTCCTTGGATAATACCGTACTCCGCTTGGGCGAAGTTCGGGGTTCTGCGCTCGAAGATAACCCGTTACCGCGCCCTAGACCCGGCCGCGTGGCTCAAGAGGAAGGCGAGAAGGGGCCCGGTCCCGCATCTCGCTTCAAGACGGAAGACGCTCGTGGTCAGGCTTGAGGAGAGCTATGCGCCCTATATGTCTGGGAAAAGCAAGACTTGGAACGACCAGGTCCTGAAAAAACTGGGCGATTCGTTCCCGGACGCAAACCTCGTCGCACTCTGTCGCTACGGGGAACAGCTTCAGCACGTCAAGGCCGAGTTCGGGAGCAGGTTCATCGTTCCAGAGGAGGTGGTCGACGGGAGGAGCCTGCTGGAGAGGACCGACGTCTTCGTGGGAATGGGAGGCACTATGACCGCGGAGGCCGCATTGATGGGCGTCATGGCAATCTCGGCATTTCAGGGCGCCCTCTACACCGAGGCCTACCTCAGGTCGGTCGGCCTCTTGGCCAAGGCCAGGGACGCGGACAGGATCGCAGCTTTGGCGAAACGCTTCCTACGAGAGAGCGTCAAACAAGACCGCTTCAGGAGAGCGAAGCGCGTCCTGAACTCGATGGAAGACCCGGTGCCGAGGATATCCGAGTTCATCATTGCAACAGCCAAACAAGCCTAAATTACCTTCGAAGGGGCACATCAAAAGACAGCCCGGTGGTGTAGCGGTCAAGCATGCTGGCCTTTGGAGCCGGCGACCCTGGTTCGAATCCAGGCCGGGCTACCTTCAATCAGGCGGCCACCTCGGATGTCGCACCCGCGACTTCGCGTGACACAGAGTCCCTGTTGTGGCATGCCACTCGATGTCCTTTCCCTATGTCCACCAGTTCAGGGTAGCTCTCTCTGCACACTTGGGTGGCGAACGGGCACCTGGGATGCAGAGTGCATCCTTTCGGTGGATTCCTCGGGCTGGGCATGTCTCCTCCCAGTACGAACCTTTCCGGGTGCTTGAGCAGCCTGGCGGAGCCAAGCAGGGCTGTAGTGTAAGGGTGGCTGGGCGAGTAGAACAGCTCATCGTAGGTCCCGGTCTCGACAATCCTGCCCGCGTACATCACCGCCAGCCTGTCGCACATGTGCCCGACCACGGAGAGGTCGTGAGACACGAGCAGGTACGCGATCCCGAGCTCCCTCTGCAGCTGGTTGAACAAGTTCAGGATCTGAGCCTGAACCGAAGCATCGAGGGCTGAGGTCGGCTCGTCTAGTATCAGAAGCTTCGGGCCCACTGAGAGCGCCCTTGCAATTGCCACGCGCTGGCTCTGCCCTCCGCTTAGCTCGTGGGGAAAGCGCTTTGCCAGGGAAGCCGAGAGCCCAACTAGCTCCAGATGGTCACGCACCTTCGCCTCCTGGTCGACCTCGCCAAGAGTCCCAAGAGCTTTCATCGGCTCGAGGACGATGCTCTTGACGTCCATGTGGGGGTCCAGGGATGAAAGCGGGTTCTGGAAAACTATCTGCATGTTTCTCCTCACGAGTTTTAGCGTCTTGCCTCTCGAACCCGTGTAGTCCTGCCCCTCGAAGAGTAGCCTCCCGCTCGTGACCTCTAGCAGCTTGGCGATGCACATGCAAAGGGTCGATTTGCCCGACCCTGACTCTCCCGCTATCCCATAGGTCTCGCCCTCTCGCAGCTCGAAGGAGACCTCGTTGACCGCCTTTATCTGTCCCTTGACTCTGTTCAGCGGGCCTCCTCTTAACGGGAAGAACTTGCTGACCGATTCGACGCGAAGCAATTCGTTCAAGCTTCTCCCTCCTTCCTGTACAGAAAGCAGCTCACTCTCCTATCTCCCACCGAGAAGGCGGGCGGCTCTTCTTTCTTGCACATGTCCATCACGAATGGGCATCTGGGGTGGAACCTGCATCCGGAAGGTGGATTCTTCAGGTCGGGGACCTGGCCCCCAACGACAGAGAGGTCCGTCTTCCCCTCGCCAGCTCTCCGGGGCCTGGGGATGCTCCTCACCAGCGCCTTAGTGTACGGATGCTTGGGCGAACCGATGACTTCCTCCGCAGGCCCAATCTCTACGACCTCTCCCGCATACATCACTGCCACCCTGTCGCAAACTTCCTCCGCGACAGCGATGGAGTGGGTGATCAGGAGCATGGAGAAATCCCTCTCGGAACGAAGCCCCCGGATCAGGTCGAGTATCTGTGCTTGGATGGTGGCGTCGACCGCGCTCGTGGGCTCGTCCGCGATAATGAGCCTGGGGTTGGAGGAGAGCGCCATCGCCATCATGACGCGTTGCTGCATCCCTCCGGAGAGCTCGAACGGGAATGACTCGATCATCCCTTCGGGGTCGGGCAGTTCCACCTCGCGAAGGAGCTGGAGGGCCTGCTTCCTGGCCAGCGCCCCCTCAAGCCCCAGATTGTTCTTGATGACCCTCAGCATCTGGTCCTCGATTCGAAAGACAGGATTCAGCGCAGTGGTGGGGTCTTGGAAGACCATAGTGACCTTCTTGCCTCGAATCTCTCTCATCTCGCTCTCGCCCAAACCGATCAATGAACTATTCTCGAACAGGATCTCTCCGCTGAGGATCCGGGCGTTCGCGGGGAGCAGACCGACCACAGCATAGGCGAGTGTCGATTTGCCGGACCCGCTCTCCCCCACGAGTCCGACGATTTCCTTTTCGCCGACTCCGAGATTGAGCGACGTGAAGAGCTTCAACTCACCTTGATCCGTCGCGAAGGAGAGCCCGAGGCCCTTCACCTCGAGTAAATTCAGAGCATTCTGCCCCTCGACAGCCGCGGGTCGAGGTACGTGTTAATCCTGTCGCCAATGAGGTTGAAGGAAAGGACGAGCATGAAGAGGAAGAAACCAGGAAAGAGGGCAAGCCACCAGGCGGTTGTCAGGAAGTTGCCTGACTCGAAAATGAGAACACCGAGATCGGCGGCTGGCGGCCTTATCCCGAGCCCGAGGAAACTGAGCCCCGCCTCCGCGAGAATCGCTATTCCCATGTCGAGGCTCATCTGAACCGTCAATGGCGCCAGCGAGTTCGGGAGGATATGCCTCACTATTATGCTCCTGTTGCTTGCGCCAGCTGCCTTCGCTGCGAGCACAAAGTTCTGCGTCTTGACCGACAGAGCTTTCCCCCGCGCCAGCCTAGCGAATGCAGGCCACCAGGTGACGCCGAGGGCGACGAAGACGCTCGTGAAGCTCGGACCAAGAGTCGCAACTATCACGAGCGCCAGTATCAGGTGCGGGAAAGAGAGGAAGACGTCCGTCATACGCATCAGAGCCTCGTCGACCCAACCGCCGAAGAATGCGGCGCTCAGCCCCACGGTCAACCCGATCGTCGTGGCGAGCGCCACAGTGTAGACGCCGATGAGCAGCGACGTCCTCATTCCGAAGACTATCCTGGTCAGCAGGTCTCGCCCCAACTGTTCGGTGCCGAACACGTTAGAGGCGGTAGGCGGGCAGACGCCCGCAATTGCGGTCGGTAGCCCAGGGCACTGGGGAGCGGGCTCCGCCGCGTACCCGATTCCCTGCAGGGGATAGGGCGTAATCCAAGGGGCGAGGGCCGCGGCCAGCGCCATAGCGAGCACGAACACCAGACCGAAAACGAAGAGCTTGTCCTTGGAGAGAACCTTCATTGTATGCAGGAACTTGAAGCCGTCCCCTGCATCAGCCCTCAGAGAGGAACGAGACCAGGCTTTCATTTCGCGGCCCCTACCGTACAAGCCTTCTGTCGACGTAGATGTGGACCATATCCGCAGCAAAGTTGGACACAGTGTAGATTACGGTGACGATAATAGTGAGCCCGAGCGCCAAAGGGTAGTCAATCGCACCAATCGCACTGGATGTAATGCCGGTGCCAGTCGATTGCTGGATCATGTGTCCGAGCCCAGGATAGAGGGAAAAGACGTCTTCCACGAAGACCACTCCAATGATTGAGCCGGCGAAGACCAAAGCTAGTATCACTATGATCGGCGGCAGCGCGTTTCTGAGAGCGTTTCTGTAGCTTATTTCTCGGCCCGAGAGCCCGTAGGCCCGCGCAGTCCTGACGTAGTCCTGGCTCAGGATCCCAACCATAGAGCTCCGCGTCTGCCTCGTTATCACCCCAATCGGGTAGAGGGCCAAGGCGACGACCGGAAGGACCAAGCTCCAGGCAATGGCCTGAAAGCCTGAGAGGTTCCCTGTGATGAGCGAATCGACAAGGAATGAACCCGTGACCGTTTGAATCGGATGCTGGACCGTGTACAGCAGTGTCCCACCGTACGAAGAGAGAGGCAGCACATGAAGGTTCACGTTGAAGGCGAGCTGCAAGAGCTGCGCCAGCCAGAACTGCGGAAGCGCGACACAGCTGACCGAGAATACCCTGAGGACAAGGTCCAGTCTCTTTCCGCCTCTTTTCGCTGCCTCGACGCCCAGCGGAATCCCGACCACCGCTGCGAGAACTGTCGACAGCGCCGCGAGCGTGAACGAGTTCGGGACCGACGCGACAATGAGGGGAAGTATCGGCTGATTAGAGAACGAGTAAGAGTTCCCCATGTTCCCCGTGAATATCTGATAAATGTATATTTCGAATTGGACGTACAGGGGTTTGTCAAGCCCGAGCCTCTGTGTCCAGAGCTGAATCTGCGCAGGGTCGGCTGACTGACCGGCGAAGAGAATCGCAGGGTTGTTCGGGACTACGTGTGAAAGAAAGAAAGTGACGGCGATGGTCCCAAAGACCACCACCGCCATCAGGAGGGTTCTGCGTACTATGTATGCCCCTAAGTTCAAGCCGCTACTACGGACTGTAGGTCCAGTCGTAGTAGAAGTAGAAGTCGAAGGAGTAGTTGGGGTTCATGACGACGCCGTGCCAATGCGGGCTAACGACCCAGATCTGCTGGCCCTGGAACATCGCCCAGCCCGGAGCCAGTTGGAAGAACAGCTGGTTCAGCGTCTTCACGTCCTGGGCCGCTGCCGCTGGGTTGACTATCTGGTCCTGCCTGAACTTGGCAAGCAGGTCAGTGAAAGTCTGGTTCCTTAGATACGACCAGTTCTGGATGATAGAGTTCTGGTATGGTGAGTTCTGGATGGCGAAGAGCTGGTATGGCACAAGGTACGGGTCCGACGTGGCACCGTTCCAGTTGAGAAGGGCCAAGTCCTGCGCCTTGCTGGTGCTCGCGTACGAAATCGGGCCGGGCGAGAACGGCGTTGACCCGTTGACGTAGCCAGCCTTAATGACCTGATTCGTGAAACTGAGGCCCTGTATCGTCACAGTGACGCCCAAGGGCTGCCAGTACGTGTTCAGGAGCGCGCCTATTGTCGCCTCAAACGGGCTCCCCGTGGAGTGCGTCAGCGTCCACTGGACGTTGGGCAGTCCGTTGGGGTACCCGGCCTGGGCAAGGAGCGCTTTGGCGGCAGTCAGGTTGCCTGAGACGGTGAATCCAGGAGCCGTGCTATCGTAGAACGGCAAACCTGGGTTTATGGCTCCGTTGTAATTGATCCCGTAGTTGTAGTACGCCTGCTGCACGATCTGTTGGTAGTTGACGGCCGTTAGGAGGGCCTGTCTTACGAGGGAGTTGTTCAGATACTGGTGCTGGGTGTTGAACAGGAGCCAAATCGAGCCGTGCGTCGGCCCTTGGACGATGTTCAGACCTGCGGCCAGAAGCTGCGGCACGAACTGGAACTGCCCGCCCACGCCGATGACATCAAACTGTCCCTGCTTAGCGAGTTGGATCGCAGTGTTCACGTTGGTGACCAGCTTGAATATGATGTTGGTGACCTGCCCGACCTTCCATCCACGCCAGTAACTCTTGTACTGGTTCATAGTCCAGACCCCGCCTGAGAGGCTGGAGGCTGTGGAGTTGAGCACGTATGGTCCGCTTCCGTCATCGTGGTACGAGTTGAACCATGCCGCCAGGCCTTTCGTATCATTGACGCCACCCGCGAACTTCAAGACGTTATGGCTGAAAATGAATGCGGAGTAGGCTGAGGACGTGATGATCGGGCCGTTGGTCGGCTGTGTGAAGGTGAGGTCGACGACGTACTGGCTCACAGCGGTTGCGCTCTTGAAGATGTTCCAGACGTCAGTCGCATCACCCTGGTTCCACTTGACCGTGTTCAGGATTGAGAACACCACATCAGTCGCGTTCAGGGTGGTCCCGTCGTGGAAGGTTACGCCCTGTCTCAGAGTGTACTCCCAAGTGCTCCCATCCCCGATCGGCTTCCACGAGGTTGCGAGGCCAGGGAGAACGGTAGCATTGGGTGACAGATATGTGAGTGTCTCGTAGTTTTGTTGGGCAGCAGCGATATGCGTCGTGCCCCTGGGGTCCGCGTTGCTGTATGGCGAGTTGTCTTGCACAACGAGGGTTGGCGCAGCGGCCGTGGTTGTCGTCGGTGCGACAGTGACTGTCGCGGTAGTTGCCGAAGTTGAAGTGACCGTCCGAGCCGTTGTAGATGTAACAGTCTGGGTCGTAGTGATGACGTTCGGAGGCAGCGTGACGAAGTAGTACGCGCCCCCTCCGACTATCAGAAGGATGACAACGATAGAGATTCCGACTTGAACTGAGGATACACCTTTCTTGATCCTCATGTTTTCGGAAGGAGGCGGCGATTACCATTATTTAGGTTCCCCCTCAATAGGATATTGTAATTAGCACGAAGCGAACGACGCGCCGAAAGTCGCTCTTTCCCGCTTTCTTTCCCCACGATTCGAGGAAAAGACATTTCGAAAGACGCCAAAGACATTAAGCGGGTCACTCTGGGTGGAGATGCTTGCCTGATCTGTCTCTCCCGCCGGGCTCGGTGATGCCAAAATACGGATCCTACTGCATTTCGGGAATCCCTTCGACAATAATGGACATCTTCGGAGCTAGACCCGTCGGCATGAAGCTCCCGGATCAAGCCTTCGGGGGCGTCGATGTCGACGGCGTCGAGAACGTTGTCCTCCTAATCATGGACGGCTTCGGAATGAGCGCCTGGCGGAGGCAGCGGCGCGAAGGCTTCGTGAAGACCATGACGTCGAAGGGGAGTGTCAGACCAATCAGCACAGTCTTCCCGTCGACAACTGCGGCGGCCCTGACGACATTCGCGACGGGGCTGACGCCCCAAGAGCACGGGCTGCCAGAGTGGTTCGTCTACATGAAGGACTTGGACGCAGTGGTTGCCACCCTCCCCTTCAGTTTCATGCAGGACAACGCGAGGGAGACACTGAGGGGGCGCATGAATCCCAGGTCACTCTTCAACGGCGAGCCCATCTTCCGGAGACTCAGGAAAGCCGGCGTGGAGTCTCACTCTCTCGTGAGCAGGGCGCTAGTCGGGACGTCGTACACGTCGCTGGTACATGGAGCGAGCCAAAAGATCGGATACTCCAGCGCTTCCGACATGTCAACTCACCTGCGACGCGGCGTCGAGGCGGCCAGGAAGCCTTCCTTCTTCTACGTTTACTGGAGCTACGTGGACACGATTGAACACAGGTACGGGCCCAAGACAGACGAATCGGAGCTCGAAGCCTCCTCGATTTCGTTCATGATTCAGAAGGGCTTCATCGACAAGCTCGACAGGAGGGCTGCGAGGAAGACTCTGCTAATCGCAAGCGCTGACCACGGCCAGGTCCAAGTCTCCCCTGAGAAGACCCTGTACCTGAACAGGTATCGCAGTCTGGTCAGCAAGTTGCGAAGAACCAAATCCGGCACTCCCATACCGGCGACCGGGAGCGCGCGGGACGTCTTCCTCCTCGTGCAAAAGGGAAAGGAGGAAGAGGCCAGAGAAATCCTGACCAAGAGGCTCGCGGGCAGGGCTTCCGTAGTGCGGGTCGGCGACGCTGTCGAGGCTGGTCTCTTCGGGCTGGGAAGACCCTCCAAGAAGTTCAGGGAGCGGGCGGGAAGCCTGCTGATCCTCCCACACGGCAACGGCACCATCTGGTACAAAGACAGGCCGGGCTACGAATTCGAGCTCCGCGGGCATCATGGGGGCCTTTCAAGGGAGGAGATGACCGTCCCACTGGCTGTGGGCCGCGTCTCCGATCTCCAGCGTTGAAAGGGTCTCTAGGCGCCGCCGAGACTGACGAGCAGGTCGGTGAGGAACCCAGCGGAGAGGCCTAGAAGAACTCCCAGCATCATCAGCTCGTTGCTGCTCCGCCTCCTTCCCGAAGTGAAAAGCATCATCGTGACGTAGACAAGCGCGCCCCCAGCGAGAGAGAGAAAGAGGATGTAGGCCACAGGAGAGTAGAACAAGCTGCCCAGAATAGTGCCCACGAAGGTCGGCCCCCCGCCAATCAGGAGCACCTTGACAAGGAAAGACAGCTTCGGCCGAGGGTCCAACCCCGCGAGGGGGGCAACGATCCCGAATCCTTCGGTCGCGTTGTGTGCCCCGAAGCCGACCACCAGCACAATCGCCAGCCCTATCGCCCCAGATGCGTACGACTGGCCTATCGCCAGGCCCTCGCTCAGGTTGTGCGCACCTATCCCCAACGCAATCATCGTGGCGATCTTCTGCCCGGGTGCGATCTCCCGCTTTGCGGCCGTACCGAGATACCTTCTCTCATACGCGACAAGGCTAACCAGCCCCAGAGTCAAGCCCCCGAACATCGCGAACATGTCGACGGCGGCAACCTGCCCTGAGCCATGGCCGTTGAAGGCGGAGACTGCAGCCTCCGTCGCGGAGTTCCACGCGTGCTCGAACACGTCGACGATGAGGAAGACCAGTATGCCGGTCGCGAATGCGCTCAGGAAGCCCTTGAGAGTCTCGTTCGCCCGGAGGAGCGCGACAGGCAGGCCGAGGAAGATTGTGAATCCTGCTAGGGCCCCGAGGATGAACAGCTCCACCAGGTCAAACATCTGAACTTCGCTCAGGCGGGCTTCGGGAGTCCTTCTTATCCTAAGCGCCTGCAAATCCTTAAGGGAGTGGCGGCCTTCTCATCGAATCTTGTCCCAGCCGCAGAAGTTGACCGTAGCGTCCGGAAAGGAAGCTGAGCTCTTCAGGCCGCTCCCGAATGGTAAGGTCCAATGCACTGCATGCGCCAGGCTGTGCCAGATGGGGGAAGGACAGGTGGGCCTATGCGGCGTCAGGGGCGTGGTTGGCGGAAAGCTCTACCTCCTTGTCTATGGAAAATTGAGCGCTGGAAACATCGACCCCATCGAGAAGAAGCCCGTGGTCCACTACAAGCCCGGGTCCAAGATATTTTCAATCGCGACCTTCGGCTGCAACTGGCTCTGCTCCTACTGTCAGAATTTTGACGTCAGCCAGCGTCGGAGAATCGAGGGAATCGACGCAACGCCGGACGACGTCGTTTCAAAGGCGCTCGAATACGGCTGCGAGGGCATCGCATATACCTACAACCAGCCGACCATCTTCATCGAATACGCGAGAGACGTCGGTATCGAGGCTCACAGGAAAGGCCTCTTCAACATCTTCGTCTCCAACGGGTTCGACACCCCAGAGAGCGTGGGCGTGATCGGGAATTTCCTCGACTGCATCACAGTCGACTTCAAGGGCAGCGGCGAGACCAACTTCGTTCGTCGCTATATCGGCATACCCAACGCCGACCCCATCTTCGAGACCCTGAAGGGCCTCCGCGACAAGACGAAGGTGCACATTGAGATAACCGACCTGATCGTCCCGCGGGCCGGGGACGACTTGGGCGCGGCCGAGAAGCTCTGCAGGTGGGTCTACGACAATCTCGGTCCCGACACACCCATACATTTCCTGAGGTTCCATCCCGACTATAAGATGATGGACTTCCCCCATACTCCCATCGAAACGCTGGAGAAGCACTACGAGGTCGGGATAAAGGCCGGTCTCAACTACGTGTACCTCGGGAACGTCCCGGGCCATCCAGCAGAGAGCACCTACTGCCCCGGATGCCGCGGAGTCCTGATAGGCCGGTTCGGCTACGAGATTACGGCGTACAACCTGGATGGCAGCAACAGGTGCAAGGCCTGCGGATACAAGACGCCCATAGTTGGGCCACTCAGCAAGTCATTCAAAGACGAAAGGTTCCTCTCAGTGATCAACTGAGAGCTGGACCGTCGGAATCTTCGTCTTCACGAACTTCTCCGCGTCGAGGAGAGCCTTGCACCCGTCGGCTGCTGCGGTCACAGCCTGCCTGTACCTGAAGTCGCGTGCTTCCCCCGCAACGAAGACCCCTGGCACGCTGGTCTCGGTATCGTTCTTCACCTTGGCGTATCCTTTCGAGTCCAGGTCGAGCTGACCTTTGAAAATCGACGTGTTCGGGTCGTATCCTATCGCAACGAACAATCCGTCCACCTTTAGGTCGCTACGCTGCCCGCTGGTGAGGTTCCTCAATCGCACTCCTTCTACCCTCCCTTCTCCCAGCACATCATCTACCGCCGTGTCCCAGATGAAGCTGATCTTCGGGTTCGCGAACGCCTCTTTCTGCAGGGCCGCGCTCGCCCGGAGCTCGCTTCGCCTGTGGATCACCTGCACGCTCGTCGCGAACTTTGTTAGGAAGGTGGCTTCCTCCATCGCCGTGTCTCCGCCGCCGACCACGGCGACCTTCTTTCCCCTGAAGAAGAAACCGTCGCAGACAGCGCAGTTCGAGACGCCCTTCCCCATCAGCCTCCTCTCGGATTCCAGGTTCAGCCTCCTCGGGTTCGCGCCTGTCGCCACAATGACGGAGAGCGCCGTCACCACTCCTGTCGCTGTGTAGACCTCGAAGGGGAAGACCTTGAAATTCACCTTCACCACGTCGTCCTGGACCAGCTCGGCCCCGAGCTTCTCCGCCTGCGACTTCATATTCTCCATCAGGTCAGGCCCCATCACTGGGTCGGGGAATCCAGGGAAGTTCTCGACATCGCTCGTCACCATCAACTGGCCGCCGTACTTCGTTCCCATGAAGACCAGCGGCGCTAGGTCAGCTCTTGACCCGTATATCGCGGCTGTGAGGCCTGCGGGGCCGGACCCGATTATCACCAGCTTCCTTGCGCCCTTTTCCATCCCAATATGCAAAGCCCGCTCGCCTCTTCATAAATATGCCGCGGAGAAAATGGCGACAGGCCGTCCTTAGAGCAGCTTGGCCTCTCTCTGGGCGGTGTTCAGCTCATCCGAGAGCTGGTTCAGGGCCTTCTCGAGCCTCCGCTTGTAGTTGGGCAGCAGCCTCTCGAACACCTCTTGCCTCATCCTCCTCATGTAGAACTGCTCGTACAGGTTCAGCATGTCTTTGGCCGCTCTCTCGACCTCCCTCTCCGTCTCGTGTATCTGCCCCAGCAGGTCGAAGAACCTCTGTGTCGTGGATTTCTGCTTGACCTCGTTCAGCCTCTGGAGGGCCCTGCTCCTGAATGTGTCGAGCCTGCCCCTGAGCTCGTCGAAGTAGGCCTTGTTCAGCTCGTTGGCGTCGACAGTCGGAATCTCTTCGAAGAGCCCGTTGATCAGGCTTGTCTTCTCCTCGAACGCCTTGATCATGTCCGTGGCCCTTTCCGTCGCGCTCTCCTCCTCCTTCGCCTCCGCTGGCGCCATCCCGGTCCTCGCGGCGAACAGGCCGATGAGGGCGACAACGAACAGGAAGGAGGCTATCGGCACGCCGCTGTCTAGGGCCCACCCGACCGAGAGGCCGTATGAGAGCTCGGTTGTTCCCGACGTGAACGGCCCGACGTTGCTGTTGACCTGCGTCTTCCCCTGGACCGCGCTCACGCCCGGAGGCAGTGACAATCCGATCGAGTAGGAATTAACGAACGCAGCCAATGGAGGCGCAAGTGGTGCCTTGATTGTTACCTGGCCCCCGGAGACAGTGTAGTACTTCTGCGCGAGGGGGTACTGGTATGCGATGGTGAGGTTCGCGCCAGGGTCGACGGGGAGTCCGATCACCGCGTTGGTGAGGTCGATGCCCCTGCTGCTCAGCAGAACGTTGGCTGGGCTGAGGAGAGGCGGAGAGGTCGGCGGAAGCACGGTGATCCTGCCGTTGGCCGACGTGAGGGGCGACACGGTCAGTGTCTGGAGCTTGGTGGTCCCAAGGTTCTTGAGAAAGAGCGTGTCCCTCACCACGGGGTTTCCGGCTGACGAGATGGTGAATTGCCTGCTCGTCGAGTAGACAACCAACGGATGGAGGTCCTGGCTGCTGGAAGCCGAGACGAGGGAGGACTGGGTTAGAGCCGGCTGCGGGGAAGTATTGGTCAGCATCTGTGAGTAAGTGATGTTGGTCCCAGTAAACGACAACTTGTAGTCGGTAGGAGTTGACTTGAACTGGGTCGAAGCGGGCATCTTGATGAGCAGCTTCACCGAGCTCGCGTCGAAGCTCAGGTATGGCCTGGTTAGGAGGAGGACGCTCAGAGTCCCATTCTGCGGCGTAACGATTCCATTGACGAGTGCCTTCAAGGAGAAAGAGCTGTTGCCGTTCGCTGCAATCGACGTTCCTCCGCCGCTGACGGTGTAGGCCGGCCCCTGCGATCCCGTTGACTGGCGGACGGAAAACCCCGACCCGGTGACGTTGAAGCCCGTGATCATGGACGAAATCGCCCCGAACCCGAACTGCATGTCAGGTACTTGCACGGACGCCGACCCGTTGTTCGACAGCCTCACTGTCTCGTTGATGATCGCGTACCCATACCGGTTCACCACGTATTGGCTGTTGACGGCAACCTGGGGCGCGCCTTGGCCGTGCACTGCCGAGAGAGCCGGAAGAATGGCCGCGAGCAGGAGGAACACGAGCGCGGCAGAACGCAACCTGTTCAATTGATTGAGGCGGTGCCGCTAGGTTCTTATTTTAAGCGTTTTTCGCGGAGCAATGGATAGAACCTTGTCCGATGGTCACCCCCTGCTCCCAAATCTTGACGAGGCGCTGGTTTCAGAAATGCTTCGGAGGATCGGGGCGGGCTCAGTGGACGAGCTCTTCTCGGACATACCTCCGGCAGTCCGCCTGCGGAGGAGACTCAGGATACCAGAAGGACAATCCGAATACACCGTGAGGAGGGAGATTCAGGCGCGGCTCGCGTCCAACGACACCCCGCCTCGTACGCTATGCTTCCTGGGAGGGGGTGTCTGGCCCCACTACGTCCCGGCCGCGGTCGAGTCGCTGATGGCCAGGCAGGAGTTCTACACGAGCTACACGCCGTATCAGGCTGAAGCAAGCCAGGGGATGCTCCAGTCCCTCTTCGAGTACCAGAGCCTCATGTGCGACCTCTTGGGGATGGAGGTCTGCAACAGTTCGCTCTACGACTGGGCTTCGGCGGCCGGGGAGGCGGCGAGGATGGCAGCCAGGGTGACTGGCAGGACCAAGGTGCTGGTCGCGGGCAACGTGGGGCCGGAGAGGCTGTCCGTTCTGAACACATACGTCGAGCCTCTCGGAATGAGCGTCGAGCGCGTCGCATTCGACAGAGCGACGGGCAGGGTGGACGCGCGTGACGCGCGGCTCAAGCTCTCCGACGAGGTGGCGGCGCTTTACTTCGAGAACCCGAACTACTTCGGCGTGATCGAGGAGGAGGCCGGGGAGCTCGTCTACGCCGTGCACGCAGTCGGCGGGCTGGCCATCGCCGGCGTCGACCCGATATCGCTCTCCATGGTCAGAGAGCCCGGATCCTATGGAGCCGACGTGGTAGTCGGCGAAGGGCAGCCGCTGGGAATCCCGATGAACTACGGCGGTCCCCACCTCGGCATATTCGCGGTGAAGGACACCAGACTCGCCAGGAGCATGCCGGGCAGGCTGATAGGCATCACGACATCGGTCGCCGACCCCGCTCAGAAGGCGTTCGCGATGGTCCTCCAGACGCGCGAGCAGCACATCAGGCGGGAGGCCGCGACCTCGAACATATGCACCAACCAATCGCTGATGGCTCTTGCTGCCGCCAGCTACCTGGCGCTGCTCGGGAAGACCGGGTTCCGCAAGCTCGGCGAGACCGTTCTCTCGAACTCGCACTACGCGGCGAAGAGGCTCTCGCGGATACGTGGCGTCAGCTCTCCGTACTTCAGCGGGGCGTTCTTCAAGGAATTCGCGGTGGGATATCCAAAGGGGACGGCCCGGTCCATCCAGAGGAGGCTCCTGAAGCGGAAGATCTTGGCGGGGCATCCAGTCGGCCGGGAGTTCGGCCTGGGCCCGAGGGTCGGCCTCTTCTGCGTGACAGAGGTCCATACCTCCGAGGACATAGACAGGCTGGCTGCTGCACTCGAGGAGGCGACCTGAGCATGCGGAAGTTCAGGCAGGCCTATTGGGACGAGCCTCTCCTGAAGGAGCTCAGCAAGGAGGGCAGGGTCGGCTTCGTCCCACCCATCGACCCCAAGATCAGGCGCTGGACCCGCAACCCGGAATCCTTCATCCCGCCGGCAATGAGGCGCGAATCAGTCAATCTCCCGGAGCTGTCCGAGCTCCAGGTCTTGAGGCACTTCAACAGGCTTTCGCAGATGAACTTCTCGGTGGAGCTTGGGATGTATCCGCTCGGCAGTTGCACGATGAAGTACAACCCGAAGGTCTCGGAGATGATCTCCGGTTCCGACGGCATCAGGAACGCGCACCCGCTCCAGCCGCCCGAGACCATCCAGGGTCTTCTTTCGATTCTCTACGAGCTCGGGGAGATACTCAGCGAAGTGACGGGCATGCACCGCTTCTCGCTCTCCACCGCGGCCGGGGCTCAGGGCGAGCTGGCTGGCGCGCTGATAACAAGGAAGTATCTCCTCGATCAAGGACTGGTGGGAAAGGACGAGATCCTAGTACCCGACTCCGCGCACGGAAGCAACCCGGCAAGCGCGGCGATGGCCGGGTTCAATGTAGTCAAGGTGCCTTCGGACGAATCAGGCCTGGTCCGCGCGAGTGCGGTCGAGAACCTCGTCTCGAAAAAGACCGCAGGCATGATGTTCACAGTCCCAAACACACTCGGTCTCTTCGAGAGCGAAGTGGTCGAGGTATGCAAGGCTGTCCACGATGCGGGAGGGTTGATGTACTACGACGGCGCAAACATGAACGCACTGCTCGGAAAGTCCAGACCCGGGGACATGGGCTTCGACATCGTCCACCTGAATCTCCACAAGACCTTCGCGACTCCCCACGGAGGCGGAGGGCCGGGCGCAGGGCCAGTCGGCGTCTCGCGCAGACTCGTGGATTACCTCCCTGTCCCGGTGATATCTCGCCACAAGGGCCGATATGTGCTCGACCACAGCCTCAGGCACACGATCGGCCCACTCAAGGGGTTCGTCGGCAACTCTGCGGTACTTCTCAGGGCCTACGCGTACATCCGGCTCCTAGGCCCTGACGGCCTTTCAAACGTCTCTTCGCTTGCGGTTCTCGCTGCGAACTACCTTTGGCGCTCCCTGGACCCAGAAGCCTTTCCAGTAACGCACGGAAAGGGACTCTGGAGGAAACACGAGGCTGTCGTCTCGGTCAGGAGCGACCTTCCGGGGAGCGCGATGAAGGTGGCCAAGGCCATCCTGGACTACGGCATGCACGCACCAACGGTCTACTTCCCCTTGATTGTGAACGAGGCCCTCATGCTCGAACCCACGGAATCGGAACCGCTCGAGATCTTGGACGAATACGCCGGGGCGCTCAACTCGATATCCCGGTCGCTCCGTGACGGGACCTTGGGCGATGTGCCGAAGAACACCTCAGTCGGAAAGGTTGACGAGGTCAAGGCTTCGCATCCCAAGACCCTGAGGGTCCATTGGTAGCGGCAGAGCCTTATAACCGAAGGGAGGGTGAGGACTCGAACATGGTCAGCGACCTTGCGAACAGGGTCACCGAGAAACTGAACGAGCTGGTCGACGAGGAGACTGGCCGGAGATTCGGCGAGTTGAACATCGTGACCGATGTGGCGGAACTGACAACTGGCTCTTTGCGGATACGGTTTCAGCCACTCTCTGCCTACAGTCCGCTCGCGGTGAACACAGGACGGAACATCAGGGAAACCGCGCTCTCAGTTGATGGCGCGACCGCGGTCCGCGTTGAATGCGGAGGCCACATGATGGACGACCTCGTGAACAGGCTAATCAACAAGGATGACGCCAGACAAAAGAACCTGAAGTGAATTCCTCTACACCCTTCCCGCTGTCGAGAGTCAAGATTGTATGAACAATTTGTCTATATTCTTGCTTCGTGGGGTCGTAAATCCCCTCGCCCGCAACGAAGTCACGCTCCAAGATGCTAGACTTCAATTCTGGGGAGACAATCGCTGTTGGCATCGGGAGCGCGGGCAGCAGGGTCGTCTCACTCCTCAGCAGGGAGTCCCTTCTCATCGACAGGTTTGTCTTCATTTCATGCGACAGCAACGATTTCGAGGGCGTCCACGACGCCGAAGTGATCAAGATAGACTCCCCAGTGGACCAGAAACTGACTCCGGCCTTCGTGAGAGGCCTGGCGCTGAGGTACTGTGACGAGATCAGACGCGTCCTCAAGGGGGCCAAGGTGGCATTCGTGGTCGCCGGCCTTGGAGGCGCCACGGGCAGCGGCCTGTCCCCGATGGTGGCCTCGATGGCTCAAGAGTCTGGGGCGGTCACAGTCGGGGTCGCCGTGATGCCGTTCGAGTTCGAGAAGAAGCTCAGGTTCCACGCTGGCGTCTCTCTCAGGCGGCTGCGGAGCGCCGCACGCGGGGTCATCGTCATTGACAACGACACGCTTCTGAACTCCTCCCCCAACCGCTCCACACTGACAGACATCTACACCACAGCGAACAGGGAGGCGGCCAAGACGCTGACCTCGCTTCTCTGCAGGTCGTCGGAGTCGTCTGTCCCGGTCGGCCTCAACAAGGTACTCGGGACCGTCCTCCAGGACGGCTACTCGCTGCTAGGCGTGTCGAACTCGAACTCGCCCGACAAGGCGGAGGAGGCCCTCGCTGGCGCCGTGGTCTCCATTGGCAGGCTTGCCGAGACCAAAGAGGCGAACCACGCGGTTGTGATCCTAACCGGGGACGCCTCGCTCTCGGCCTCGGGCGTGGGCGTGGCCGTGAAGAGGCTCGGTTCCATGATAAACAATCAGGCAGTTGATGTGGAGTACGGGGTCAACTACTCGGGCTCGTCCCAGCTCCAGGTGAGCCTCCTCGCTTCCGGTTTCAAATCAACGAAGTACGATGACTACGACCCCGTCGCGAAGGTGCTCGGGGACAGGGTGATGGACGACGAGATGGATTTCGCACTCTCCGAGGGCCTAGAGTCCATCCCGTCCTGCGAATGATCAGTGGAGCAGTCCCTCAGCTTTCACCAAGTCGCCGTCTTCGATTTTTCTGAACACAGGGGCGGGTCTGCCAATCTTCTGTCCGGCGTGGACGTTGAGCGTGCGCGCAGCTTGCCAACCTGCCTGTCTTGGTCCTCCAACCAGCCCGAGTTGCACCCAGAATTCGTCGGAGCTGAACGGAAGGAAGGGATGCAGCAACACTGCCAAGCTCGCGAGCAGGTTGCATGAATAGTACACCGTGGTGTTGCTTTGCCCCGCGTTTTCCCAGGGCGCTTTGTGCTGAAAGTACTGGTTGCACTTCGAGGAGAGCTCCAGCACGCGTCTTAGCGCGCGGTCGTAGTGCCCCTGCTCGATCAAGGACGAGGCCTCAGCCGACGCCCGCTCGAGTTCCGCGAGTAGTCCCTCCTCTTCTTCCCCTGGTTCGCCCGGCTTCGGAACAACTCCGCCGAAGTTGTTCTTGACGAACACAAGAGCGCGGTATGCAAAGTTCCCCACACTCGCCACCAACTCGTTGTTGATCTTGTCCCTGAACTCTTCCCAGCTGAAGTCGGCATCCGCTTGGCTGTACGGTACGATTCTCGTGAGGTAGAAGCGGAGATAGTCCGCAGGGAAGAGCGCGAGGAAGTCGCGAATCGTTATCACCCAGTGCCTGCTCTTTGAGATCTTCCTTCCCTTCAGCAGGAGGTGGCCCCTCGTCGGAATCTGGTCCGGCAGCTTGTAGCCGCCCTCCCCCATCCTCATGCTTGGCAGGAAGAGGTAATGGTGATAGACGATGTCCTTGCCGATGAAATGGTAGAGAGTGGATTCGTTCCAGAACTTGATGCCCTCCTCCCCTCTCCTGCCGCTCGCCTTGAGCGCCGCGCTGATGTAGCAGAGGTGGTTGTCGAACCAGCCGTACAGAACCTTGCCCTTCGCCTCCTTGAGGGGTATCGTGACCCCCCACTCTAGGTCCCTGGTGATGTCCCAGTCCTGGAGCCCGTCTTTGATCCAGTTGAGAACGTAGTTCTTCGCGTCGGACTGGAGGTTCTTGTTCTCCACGAGCCACTTCCGCAATCTATCCGCGAAGGCGGAGAGCCTGAAGAAGTAGTGCGAGCTCTTCCTGATCACGGGCGGCCTCCCGCAGATGGCGCAGTGGGGTTCCAGGATCTGTCCCGTCTGAAGTGTGCGGCCGCAGTTCTCACACCCGTCGGAATACTGATCCTCCGCCTCGCAGTAGGGGCACTTTCCCTTCACATACCTGTCCGGGAGGAACTTCTTGTCGTACTCACAGTAGAATTGGCCCACCTCGGAGACGAAAACATAGCCGTTTTCATTCAGCTTCGTGAAGAAGCTCTGGACCAGCGCCACGTTCTCCGGCGAACTCGTCCTGTCAAACAGGTCGTACTCTATTCCAAGCCCTGCGAGGTCCTCCCTGAACCTCTTGTTCCATAGTGCAACGTACTCGCTCGGCTTCTTGCCCTCCTTCTCCGCGGCTATCAGGATCGGCGTGCCGTAGTCGTCAGACGCGCAGATCTGGATTGCGTTCCTGCCTCTGAGCTTCAGATATCTGTAGAGTATGTCAGCAGGGAGATACGTGCTTGCCACGCCGCCCAGGTGGAGGTCCGCATTCGCGTAGGGAAGGGCGGCAGTTATAATCGTGCTTTGGCTGTTGAGCTCATCCACCTAGCCGCAACCTCGTTTCGGCGGTAATAACCTTTCTTCGAACTCTGCCTAGATTGCCCAGCTCTTTGCGTACTCGAGCTGCTCCTTTGTGGCCTCGCCGATGGAGATTCCAAGGGAATCCAGCGCTGCGTACGCGACCTGCCTGTCTATCTCGTCAGGGACGCTCACGACCTTCCTTTCCATCTTCGCATGGTTCTTCCTGATGTACAGAGCCGCCATGAACTGGTTTGCGAACGACATCTGCATCACCTCTGGTGGGTGCCCCTCTGCCGCAACGAGGTTCGCTATCCTCCCCTTGCCCACAAGGTAGACGCTCCTCCCGTTGGGCAACGCGATTTCGTCGACGTTGTCCCTCACCGCCTTGACTCCCCTCGACTTTGCCAGAAGAGTCTTGACGTCGATTTCCAAGTCGAAGTGGCCTGCGTTCGCCAGGATTGCCCCCTGCTTCATTTTCTCCACAGCTTCAAACGGTATCACATTCTTCTGACCCGTCGCTGTGACGAACATATCGCCTTCCTTGGCTGCCTCCATTATGTTGCTCACGTCATATCCGTCGAGATGAGCCTCTATCGCCTTAATCGGGTCCACCTCCACGACAGTCACCCGCGCGCCCATGCCTCTCGCCCTCATCGCTACGCCCTTCCCCACCCACCCGTAGCCGACGACCGTCACCTTCTTGCCGGCGATCAAAAGAGCCGTGGCCCGGAGTATTCCATCAATAGTGCTCTGGCCAGTCCCATACCTGTTGTCGAACAGAAACTTCGTCTGAGCGTTGTTGACCGCTATCACCGGGTATGAGAGCAGCCCATCGGCCTCCAAAGCCTCGAGCCTCACCACCCCGGTCGTCGTCTCCTCCGAGCCTCCGTCAATCCACTTTCCCTTGGATTTCAGCGCCGCGACGTGAAGGTCGGCCCCGTCGTCCACCAGCTGCTTGGGCTTCGACGCAAGGACCTGGTCAATGCACCAGTCGTACTCCTTTGGGGTCTCCCCCCTCCAGGCCCAGACATCGGTCCTGGTCGCGAGATACGCGGCTATGTCGTCCTGCGTGGAGAGAGGGTTAGCGCCAGCTATCTTGACATCCGCACCTGCGTTCAGCAGAGCGTCGATGAGCACGGACGTCTCCTTCGTGACGTGAAGGCAGACTCCGAGCGTGACTCCCTCCAGCGGGCGGTTCTTTGCCTGCTTCCCTGCGAGAGTTGTGAGCGCACCCATGTGGCTCTTGGCCCAGAGGAAGTTCAGCTTCCCCTTGTCCGCCAGTTTGGCGTCTGCTACCTTGGTCATCAGGCTTCCCTCTCGGGAGGGGTTTTGGGGAGGTGATTAACTGTTGCTTCTACCACCTTCCTGACCACCTCTCCTGTGCTCTTCATCACTGAGAGGACTTCCGTGTGGCTGACCTTCTCCTGTATTCCGGCTGCCCAGTTGGTCGCTATCACGATAGAGGAGTAGTTCATCCCCATCTCCTTGGCCAGGACGACCTCCGGGACCCCGGTCATCCCGACAACATCCCCGCCGAGCATCTTGAACATCCTGATCTCGGCGGCGCTCTCGAACCTCGGACCCTCAGCGCAGACGTAGACGAGTCCAGTCCTGAGCTTGACTCCCACTGATTCGCCGCCTCTCTGGATCGCCCAGTTCAGCATCCCGCTGTACGGCTCAGTCATGTCGGTGTGGGCAACTTCTCTGTCGAAGAAAGTGCTCTGCCTGCCCTTGGTGAAATCCAGGAACTGCTCAGCCAGACCCATCTCGCCCACGCGGAACTCGGGGTTGATCGAGCCCACGGCGCTGGTCGCGATTACAGTCGTCACGCCCAAGGCGCGCAGTCCCGCTATGTTGGCTGTGTAGTTGATCCTGTGGGGAGGTACTTTGTGACCTGGCCCGTGTCTGGGAAGCACATAGAACCTGCCGTCCTTGGACTTGAAGACGAGTGCAGCCCCGTACTTGGTTTTCAGAGGCTTGGGGGGCCCGACTTCGAAATGCTCGGTTACACCTGTTCCGGTGATGACCGCGATCGTCGGCAGGCTATTCCGTTTCATATCTCGCAAGCGAGTGGACCTCGTATCCAGCGAGCTTCTCCCTTCCTTTAAGGTACGTCAGCTCGACGATGAACGCGAATCCGACCACCCTTCCTCCCATCTTCTCCACGAGGATTCTCGCAGCGTTGGATGTGCCGCCGGTGGCGAGCAGGTCGTCCACTATGAGCACCCTTTCACCTTTCGAGATTGCGTCGGAGTGAATCTCCAGCCCGTCCTTCCCGTACTCGAGCTTGTAGTCGACGCTCAGCTTCTGCGACGGTAGCTTCCCAATCTTCCGGCCTGGAACGAACCCGATGCCCAGCCTGTCGGCGAGCGGCGCACCTACTATGAACCCCCTCGCCTCTATTCCCACTATCTTGCCCAGCCGCATTCCCTTCGAGTATTCGTAGAGGGCGTCGACTGTCCTCTTGGCAAGCGGCCCGTCCTTCCACAACGTGGTGAGATCTTTGAACCCGACGAATCCCTTCTTGGGATAGTCGGAGACGTCCCTGATAGCACGCTTGATCTCATCCTCGAGAGGGGTCATTAGGCGCTCAACCTCGCGTGCCTGAGCGCCCAGCCGCATTCGCATCCCCTCCTCTTCGGGAGGTTCTTGACAATCTCGGAAATCAGGTTTCTCAGCTTGGCGATGTTCTCGTTGAAGACCTTGATGACTTCTTCATGAGAGACGGGCTTTACGTTCGGATTCCCTTCGAGGCCTGCGTCGTAGTCTGTCACCAAGGAGATGTTCAGGTAGCACATCTCAAGCTCCCTCGCCAGCACAGCCTCCGGGTACTGTGTCATGTTGATCACGTCCCATCCCTGAGCGCTGAAGAATCTGCTCTCTGCCCTGGTCGAGAACCTTGGACCCTGTATTACGACCACCGTTCCAGTCCCGTGCGCCTTCATCCCGATCCTTTCTGCAGCCTCGATCCCAATCCTGCGCATCTCGGGACAGTACGGGTCTGCAGTGCTGATGTGCGTGGTCTCCGGCCCGTCGTAGAAAGTGTCCCTCCTCCCGCTCGTGAAATTCACGAACTGGTCGCAAAAGACGATGTCGCCCGGCTCCACGTCCGGCTTCAGGCTCCCCACCGCGTTCGGCGCGATGATGCGATGGACCCCCAGATCCCTGAAGACGCGCATGTTCGCCCTGTAGGGAACCATGTGCGGCGGAAATTCGTGCTTGACTCCGTGCCTTGGAAGGAATGCTACTCCCCTGCCAGCGATCCGAGAGACTGTCAGCTTCCCGCTCGGGAAGCCGTAGGGCGTCTCGACCTCGAACTGCTTTGCCTTCTTGAAGAAGCTGTAGAAGCCCGAGCCTCCAAAGACGCCGACCTCCGCCTTTGGCTTCACGTTCCGACCTTTGCGCGTTCCGATTTAATCTTTTGACTTTATCGGGGTCGTCTACGGCCCGGTCCCCTCGATCAGCCAGTATCCGTTACCGTCCCGGTCGGCGAACATGCCGTGGATGCCCCAGCTCGCCTTCTTCATCTCGCGCGTGAATTTGACCCCTGCACGTTTCATCTTGGCCGCCAAGTTCTCCGCACCCTTCACATAGAATGCGATCCCGGTATTTCCCGGGTCTGGTTTACCCTCACAGAGGTGAATCTTCACGTTCGAGCCTCTCGGCCAAACAAGAACCCAGTGGCTATCCGCCGAGCTTCTGAATCCCAACGTCTTTT
>JAJTZC010000002.1:0-35632 GCA_032906705.1 Nitrososphaerales archaeon | reverse complement strand
GGCCAAACAAGAACCCAGTGGCTATCCGCCGAGCTTCTGAATCCCAACGTCTTTTCAAACCATTTTGCGGTTTTCCCCGCGTCGGAGACCATCACTGCGATTGAGAACTCCTTGGAGACCATCAATCCGGTTCGTCCTCGACACTCTATTACGCGTTTCGGCCAGAAGAGTTGAAATACCTCGGAACGCGGATTTTCCAAGGCAATGAAACGAAAATACGAAGAACTACTGTCCCGCGCAAGGGAAGGGCTGGTCCAGGAGGCCAAGAAGTCAGGGGCTCTCCGCCTCGAGCTTCCTGAGCCGGATGTGATCTGGGTGGGCAACAAGACAATCTTCAGGAACTATTCCGAATTCCCAAAGCTCCTTAGAAGGGAGCAAGCCAGAGTCCTGATGTATCTCGCAAAGGAGCTTGCGACTGCGGCCTCCTTGGACGGAGAGAGGGCCATTTTCATTGGCAGGAAGGATCGCGAGTCGTTTTCGCAGCTGCTTCAGCGTTACATGAAGGACGGGGTCCTCTGCCCCGTCTGCGGCAGCCCCGACACCCATCTCGACAAGGAAAAGCGGATGTGGTTCATGGCCTGCGAGGCCTGCGGCGCCCGTTCGGTCGCAAAGGTTACCTAGAGTGAACGGGGACGGATTCTCTGTCCGCACGGCGGAGTACAGGGGGAGCATCCTCGTCAACATCTGCGACGAGGAGCTGATGGGCCGGACCGTAACAGAAGGGAAGCTCCAAGTGAGCATCTCCAAGGAGTTCTACTTCGGGGAGGTCGTCAACAAGGGCGAGGCCCTGCGTCTAATCAGGACCTGCGCAATAGTGAACCTTGCCGGGAAAAGGTCTGTGTCGCTCGCCGTGGAGAACAACATGGGGGCCCGAGAGGCTATCCGCGAGATCGAGGACGTGCCGTTCCTGATGATCTACAAGTTCATGCCCTAGTGCTCGGCCAGGTACTTCCTCAGCGACTCCCTTTGCGAGATCGATAGGCCCTTTGGGACCACCACTCCCACTTCGACGTACTCGTTTCCTTTCCCGCGCCCTCCGCTCCTGGGGAGTCCCTTCTCCCTCAGGGCAAAGCGCTCTCCGGGCTGGGTCCCGGGCGGGATTCGCAGAATCTCGTCGCCGTACAAAGTTGGAACTCTGAGCTCCGTTCCCAGCATGGCCTGCACCGCGTCTATCTTGGTCGCGTAGAAGACGTCGCTGTTCTGCCTTGCGAAGAGTTTGTGGGGCCTCACGTTGACCACGACGTAGAGGTCGCCAGGAGGGGAGCCGTTCTCTCCAGCGTCCCCTTCCCCCTTGAGCCTCAGCGTGTGGCCGTCATCAAGACCTGCCGGCACCACAAGTGTGATGTTTCTCTTCTTCTCAATCGTCCCTCTCCCCCTGCACTCCTTGCACGGCGAGTCAATCGTGTAGCCTTTGCCTCCGCACTTGCCGCACGTGCCGATTCTTACAAGTCTCGCGAAGCCGGTCGCCTGGACACGCTGAACCTGGCCGGTACCCCCGCACGTGCTGCATGAGCGGGGAGAGGTCCCCGGTCTTGCGCCGCTCCCTTTGCAGGTTGCGCAAACCTCTGTGCGCGGGATTTCAATCTCCTTCGTCGAGTCGGCTACAAGCTCCTCCAAGTTGAGCTGCAGGTGATACGTCAGGTCCTCCCCGCGGTTGGGCCGCTGCCTCTGTCCTCCTCCGAAGAACTGGGCGAAGATGTCGTCGAAGCCCCCGAAACCCATGCCTCGGAAAACGTCCCCGAAGTTCGCGCCCCTGAATATGTCCTCATCGCTGTATCTCTGGGAGAAGCCCTCCTTACCGTATGTGTCAAACTGGCTCCGCTTCTGGTCGTCGGAGAGCACAGCATACGCCTCGGAGACCTCCTTGAACTTCTCCTCGGCTCCGGGCGACTTGTTCCTGTCGGGATGGAACTGCATGGCGAGCTTCCTGTAGGCGTCCTTGATCTGATCCTTGGAGGCGCTCTTCGGGACTCCCAGTACGTCGTAGAAATCTTTGGCGGCCAAACCACAACTACTTTCCTTCGTCTGCTACTTTGTAGTCAGCATCGCTGACGTTGCCCTGCGTTCCCGTGCTACCATCGGGAGCCGATTGCTTCTGAGCCTGCTGGTACACCGATGCGCCGACTTCCTGCAGCACCCTCTTGAGAGACTCGTTCTTCTCTCGAATGGCCGCCGAGTCCGTTCCATCCAGGGCGCTCTTCAGCTCCTTCGCCGCGGCGTCGATTCTCTCCTGGGCCGACTTCTCCACCTTCCCCTCGAGGTCCCGCTTTGTCTTCTCCGCAGTGTAGAGAATCGAGTCCGCCTCGTTCCGGAGCTCAGCTTGTTCTCTCTTCATCCTGTCCTGCTCTGCGTAGGACTCCGCGTCCTTGACCAGGCGTTCCTTCTCTTCCTTCGAGAGCTTGGTGGACGCAGTTATGGTGATTTTGTTCTCCTTGCCAGTCCCCATGTCCTTCGCCCCGACGGTGAGAATGCCGTTTGCGTCGATGTCGAATGTAACTTCAATCTGTGGGACTCCCCTCGGGGACGGAGGTATGCCGGCCAAATTGAATGTGCCGAGGGATACATTGTCCGCGGCCATCGGACGCTCGCCCTGCGTTACGTGGATTGTAACGGCGGTCTGGAAGTCGGCCGCAGTCGTGAAATTCTTGCTCCGCTTCGTCGGGATGGTTGCGTTCTTCTCTATCAGCTTCTCGACAATGCCCCCGAGAGTCTCTACCCCCAATGAGAGGGGCGTCACGTCGAGAAGCAGTATGTCCTTGATCTCCCCGGCCAGCACGGCGCCCTGTATGGCCGCGCCTATTGCGACCGCCTCCATCGGGTCGACCCCTCTCTCAGCCGGCTTGCCGACGACGTCCTCGACGAACTTCCTCACGAGGGGCATCCTGGTCATTCCCCCGATGAGTATCACCTTGTCGATCTGCGCCTGGGTGAGCTTCGCGTCGTTCATCACTCTCCTGATGGTCTGTTCAGTCTTCGCGACAATGGGCCTCGAGACCTCCTCCAGTTTCGAGCGGGTGAATGTGAGGTGGAGGTTCTTCGGCCCCGAGGCGTCCGTCGCTATGAAAGGCAGGTCGACGTCTGTGGACGTCAGGTTGGAGAGTTCGATCTTCGCTTTTTCTCCAGCCTCTTTGAGCCTGGCCATCGCTGTCCTGTCGCTCCGGAGGTCGATGCCCGTCTTCGAGCGGAAATCCTGGATTAACACGTCAATCACGGCGTTGTCCACGTCCGTACCCCCCGTCTGCGTGTCTCCCGATGTCCCTAGCACTTGGAAGACTCCTTGGCCGAACTCCATGATCGTCGCATCGTGGGTCCCTCCGCCGAAGCTGAAGACGAGGATCTTCATCTCCTTCCCCGACTTGTCGAGCCCGTAGGCGAGCGAGGCTGCGGTGGGCTCGTTGATTATCCTGACAACTTCCAGGCCCGCTATCTCTCCAGCGTCCTTTGTGGCCTGTCGCTGGTTATCGTTGAAGTGCGCCGGCACAGTGATTACCACCTTCTTCACAGGATAGCCCAAGAAGACGTCGGCGTCGTGCTTGATTTTCTGGAGTATGTACGAACTCAGCTGTTCAGGAGAGTACTCCTTCCCATAGATTCGTACCTTGTAGTCGGTGCCCATCTTCCGCTTGATCTCGAAGACCGTACCTTCGGGATTGGTCACCGCCTGACGTCTTGCGGGCTCGCCGACCAGGAGCTGCCCCTCCTTCGTGAATGCGACAACCGAGGGGAACATCTTGCCCGACGGCGTGGCTCCCTCGGCGCTCGGGATTACGACTGGCCGGCCTCCCTCTATGATCGTCGCAGCTGAGTTGGTAGTCCCCAGGTCAATCCCGAGTATCTTCTCGCGCGCGCTACTCGTTTGTTCTCCCCTCCTCCTGACCCGCCCCCTTCGACGCCAATTCAACCTTTACCATGCTGGGCCTAAGCACGCTCCCCCTGAAGGTGTAGCCGCTTCTGATTTCCTCGATGACGACGTCCCCTTTGGCCGAGCCCTGAACCTTCTCCATCGCGTCATGGAGCTTCGGGTCGAAGGGCCTTCCCACGGCCTCTATCCTCTTGAGCCCCTCCTCGCCCAGCGTGGAGATCAGATTCCGGTGGACCATCTTGATGCCCTCAAGCAGGGGCCCCTTCTGGTCGGGCCTTTTGGCATTCGCGAGCGCGAGTTCCAATTCATCGACGGCGCTGAGAAGCCTGAGCACGAGGCTACGGACTGAGGACTCCTGCCTGTCTTTCGTCTCTTTCTCCATCCGTTTCCTGTAGTTGTCAAAGTCCGCCTGAAGGTACTTCACCTTAGTCAGGAACTCCTCGCTCCTTTTCCTTTCCTGCTCCAGGAGCTGCTCCATCTTCTGGTCGCCTACCTCTCCTTGGTCTTCTTCAGCCTGTTTTCCTTCCTCTCTCGACATTCTTACTACTCTCCCTGACGCGCCAAGTCTTCACCGACTTCTCTAATGTATAAATTTTCCATCCTCATGGGCATCGCGTGGAAGCAGACGACGAGCAGTCGAGCAAGATGCAAGAGCGTATGATGCGCTTCGAGAGGGAGACTAGGTACCGCCGAAAGGACGCGGACCAGCGGAAGGTGATGGAGGAGGTCTTCGACCGGGCGACCCTTCTAGCAGTGGAGGAGCTTGTCAAGAAAGGTCAGATTGCCGACCTCCATGGGGTCGTAGCCGCAGGCAAGGAGTCGAGGGTCTACTACGGGGTGAGCCCTAGAGGGCCGCCGGTGGCTGTTAAGATATACCTCACCGCCAGTGCCGAGTTCAAGAAGAGGCTCGGGTACATAGCGGGCGACAGGAGATTCGGGAAGCTCCCGGGGAACTCCAGAGAGATCATCTACCTCTGGGTGAGGAAGGAGTTCAAGAACCTGCAGGCGGCCGATTCGGCGGGGATCAGGGTTCCCAGACCCCATGGGTTCTACAAGAACATCGTAGTCATGGAGTACATCGGAGAGCCGCCAAAGTCGGCCCCCCTGTTCGTCGAGAGCGAGGTCGACGGGGAGGACTACAAGTGGACGTTCGACTGTATAGCCCGTCTCTACGGCTCAGCCGGGCTCGTGCACGCGGACCTCTCCGAGTACAACATATTCAAGACCGAGAAAGAGCGGATCCTCTTCGACATGGGTTCCGCGGTCCTGACCTCCCACCCCCAAGCTTCGGAGTATCTCCGACGGGACGTCTCAAACATGGTTAGATTCTTTATGAAGCGGGGCATATTCCACAAGAGTGCCGAAGCGTGGCTAAAGGAGATAGTTGAATGAGTTTCGAACAGACAGTAAAGGTTCCCAATGACAGGATCGGGGTCATCATCGGGCACGCGGGGGCCACCAAGAAGAGCCTCGAGGCGGATTTGGGCGTCCAGCTCGTCATCGACAGCAAGGAGGGCACGGTGAACGTCAAGGCACTCTCAATCGACGAGGCGGACCCGCTCACCGCTGTGAGGGTGATTGAGGCAATAGGACGGGGCTTTTCGCCCCAGAGGGCCACTCGCCTTCTGCAAGAGGGTGTCGCCATTGAAGTCATCGACCTCAGAGAGTACTCGGGCAAGAGCACCAACTCGCTCGACAGGATCAGGGGCAGGGTGATCGGGCTCAAGGGCAAGTCGAGGAGGGTGATTGAAGAGCTCACGAGGTGCTACGTCTCTGTCTACGGCAGGACCGTATCGATCATAGGCGAACCCCGTGAGGTGCAGCTCGCGGCGGACGCTGTCAGAACGCTTGCCTCGGGGAGCAGGCACAAGACAGTCTACAACACGCTGCAGAAGGAGAGGACCAAGCGCAAGATGGAGAAGATGTTCCTTTGGGAAGGCTCGTCGCCTGAGTCTGTCGCCGAGAAACTGAAAGAACTGGAGGGTTAGCATATATCCGATTCGCTCGATACACGTGCGCGGGCCTGATCAGGAAATCGATTTGGTAGAAATGCGCTTGAGTTGCTTCAGTTCGCAACGAGTCGGAACTGGCGATGGATTCCGATGAGCAGCAAGGCTTCATTCGCTGAGATTTCGCCTTCGGAATTCTTCTATCGCAACCGCGACCTCGCTGGTTTCACAAACCCTGCCCGCGCGCTGTACATGGCGGTCAGGGAGCTGGTCGAGAACTCCTTCGACGCCTGCGAGATGGCGGGGACGCTTCCCGAGGTCTACGTCAGGATAACGGCTGAGAACCCATCGCCCGAGTTCCCAGAGCCCAAGCCATACAGGCTCACGGTCACAGACAACGGCCCGGGAGTCTCCTACCAGCATGTCCCGAGCGCCTTCGGGAAGGTGTTCTACGGCTCGAAATACGTCCTGCGCCAGTCGAGGGGCATGTTCGGACTGGGAGGGACGATGGCCATCCTGTACGGTCAGATAACGACCAACAAGCCCGTCATGGTCACGACATCCCCGGAGGGCAAGAAGAAGTACTCGTTTCAGATGATGATAGACATCGGCGAGAACAGGCCGATCGTGCTGAAGAGGTCCTCGAGTGAGGCGGACGGTACCACGGGCACGAGGGTCGACCTCGCGCTGGAAGGCGACTACACGCGCGCCGCCCAGAAGATAGGCGACTACTTCAAGCAGACCGCACTCGTGGCGAGCTACGCCAACATCACATTCGTGGACCCGCTGGGCCAGGCGACCTTCTACGAGCGGGCTACCAGCTCCATGCCCACTCCGCCGGAGGAGACACTCCCGCACCCCTACGGAATCGACGTCGAGGCGTTCAAGAGAATCGTGAAGGTCGCGGAGGAGCATGACATGAGGTCCTTCATGGTCGCACATTTCCACAGGGTCGGAGAGAAGATCGCGACCAGGTTCCTGGAGTTCGCCGGAATCAGCCCGAGGCTCCCGCCCAAGAGGCTCAACAACACGCAGATAGTGGCCATAGTCGACGCACTCCAACGGTTTCCGGACTTCCTGCAGCCAGATGCGGCCGTGCTTTCGCCCGTGGGCGAGCCGATTCTTCTGGCCGGGGTGAACAAGGAGTTGCAACCCGAGTTCTGCACAGTCGTGTCGAGGCCTCCATCCTCCTACTCGGGGTTTCCGTTTCTTATCGAGGTCGCGGTCGCATACGGGGGGAAGGTCCTCCAGCCTGGGATGAAGCTCTTCAGGTTCGCCAACAGGATTCCCCTGCTCTACGACGAGAGCAGCGACGTGAGCTTCAAGGTGTTGAGCGAGGTGGACTGGAGGAGGTACCACGTCCCGACCGAAGCACCAGTCGGGATAATCACCCACATCTGCAGCACAAGGATCCCCTACAAGACGGTGGGCAAGGAGTACATCGCTGACAGGCCGGAGATAGAACGTGAAATCAGGAACGCGGCAAGGGAGGCGCTCAGGAGGCTGGGGCTCTACCTGTCGAAGATGGAGACGAGGCAGGCAGTCCAGAGAAAGATGAACATATACGGGAAGTATCTGCCACTCATCGCAAAGTTCTCGGCCGGCCTGGCGAACCAGAAAAGGATGCCGAGATACCACAAGCTGATAGGCGAAGGAGAGAAGGCAGGCGAGGCCGAGGCCCCGGCGGAGGAAGTACAGGGGACAGAGAAGGCGATGGAGATTGAGCAAGAAAAAATCGACGAGTTCAGCGGAAGCAAGGAAGAGTAGCGCCCAGACGCTCCTCAAGGAGCTAGGGCAGGGAATCTACTCCGAACTGGACTCGGGGAGGTTTCCGAGCCTCACCATGGGGAGCAGGTCGGTCCGAAACATTGTGTACGACCGGAAACTCCAGCAGTTCGTGCTCGGGCCCGCGACCGTGAAGAGGTCCTCATCCAACATCAAGCACATCAGGCCGTTCGCCCAGCTCGTCTGGCTCGCGTACTTCGCCCAGAAGCTGGTGCAGGAGAGGAAGACCTCGACCCTGAGAGACGTGTTCTACTCCGCGCAGGCTTTCAACGTCGAGTTTGTCGACCAGGCCGAGTCCGACGAGCTGATCACGGACTTGGAAGTGCTACTGCACACTGCAAGGGAGGGCCTGAACATCTTCCCGGAGGAGAGGAGCTCCATCTTCGGGAACCTGACGATAGAGTACACAGTGCCCGGCTACGAGGGCAAGAAGCTCGACCTCTCATCGCACCCGGACGGCGTGATGATAGGGCCGGCTCTGACCACTGCCGAGTTCAGGGACACGAGCGCCGAGATGGTCTTGGCCATCGAGAAGGGCGGCCTGTTCACCAGGTTCGTGGAGGAGCAGGTCCACAAGAGGTTCAAGGCGATCTTGGTCAACACCGCCGGTCAGCCTCCCAGGTCGACGCGCTTCCTCCTGAAGAGGCTCAACCAGGAGCTGGGCTTACCGATAGGCATCCTCTGCGATGCGGACCCCTGGGGCGCGCACATAGCGATGGTCATCAAGAGCGGTTCCGCAAACGCAGCCCATCTCAGGGAACTGACGACCCCAAGTGCCGTCTGGCTCGGCGTGTGGGCGACTGACATCGTGAAGTACAAGCTCCCGTCGGACAAGCTCACTGAGGTGGACGTGAAGAGGCTCTACGAGCTGAAGGCAGACCCGCGATACACGGACAAGATGTGGCACGAGGAGCTGGACACATTCCTCAGGATCAAGAAGAAGAGCGAGCAGGAGGCCTTCGCCCGCTACGGGCTCAGTTACATCGTGGACACGTACCTGCCGGCCAAGCTCGAGCTAATGAAGAGCGCTTAGGGTTTCTTCCTCAGCTTTCTTGCCACGGCATCACTCCTAAGTTCTCGGAGCGCGTCCGCGGCTATCCACCTCGAGCTCCTAGAGTCGATCTTCCCGATCTCCACCGCGACTCTGATGGCTTTCTTGTTCAGCGTTGCATTCCGCTTGCCAATCTGTCGGAGGGCCCAGTTGACAGCCTTCTTGACGAAGTTCCGTTCGTCGGTGGACTGCCTCTTGATTTCACCGAGGAACCTAAGGAACTTGGCGTCAGGCGCCTCCTTGTCGTGGACGGCAAGCTCTGCCATCAAGGCAAAGCCCCCTCGCTTGACGAACTCCGGCCTGGCCTTGCTCCAATGGATTGCCTTTGAGTATGCAAACTTTGTCTTGTCGAAAAGGCTCCCGCAGCAGCCGTCGCATACGTCCCAAGAGTCGAATTGCTTCACCCACCTGTCCATCTGCGCGGATGTGACCTTCTCTGGCTCGTCGACCATCGCCGCCAGGATTCTCGCCTCGTGAATCCCCGACTCCCAGAGTCCAGCAGCCAGCTCGTGGTCTTTCCCAAGCCGCTTCGCCAGACTCTGCAACTTGGGGACTGAGACACCGAGAGTTTCATGCCCGCTGATTCCGAACCTCATCATCCCCTCGACAGCCCGAGGGTCTCCCGAGGCCCGGAGTTCAGCAATCACGGTGCCGACGTCCAATAATTGCCCAAAGGCCGAATACTTCTAAATACCCATCGTCATCTGGCTCGAAGAGAGAACTCTTGACGACAAACGCGCAGCAGTCGAGAGTCGACGCGCTGATGCGCTTGGTCGGTTTCATCGTCCTGGCATTCGGTGTGGCGCTCCTCTACTACACCTACATGAATGCGGGCGACACCGGGATGGCGCCCCCACTCGTCTGGGTCTACTACTCCCTGGGCCTGATCCTTCTCGTGGTCGGTCTTCTGGGCGTCCTCGCGAAATTCAAGTGATGCAGGTCCGATGAAAGCGAAGATAGCCATCGCCGGCGTTGGCAATTGCGCCTCCGTCTTCGTCCAGGGCCTGGAATACTATTCCTCTGGCGAGACCAAAGGGCTCTGGCACCCCAAGGTGGCTGGGATGCGACCGAACCAACTCGAGGTCGTAGCTGCATTCGACGTAGACCAGAGGAAGGTCGGCCTCGGTCTGCACAAGGCAATCTTCGAAGCGCCCAACGTCGCAAGGAGATATGTCGAGGTCGAAGAGACCCATGTGAAGGTCGCCCCCGGGCTATCGAAGGGGGACATCGCCCCTCACCTGTCCTCGGGCAAGCTCTCGACAACGAGCGCCGAGAATTTCTCGGAGCAGTTGACGGAATCGGGGGCAGACATCCTTGTCAATCTCATCTCTTCAGGCTCCGACGCCTCTTCAGAAGAGTACGCTGTCGCCGCACTCGAGGCAAGATGCGCCTTCGTAAACTGCACCCCCTCGCTCATGCTGAAGAGGCGAGGGCTCGTCAAGCGCTTCAGGAGGGCGAAGCTGCCGCTGGTCGGGGACGACCTGATGAGCCAGTTCGGCGGGACCGTCTTCCACAAGGGACTTCTCAATCTGATGGTGAATAGGGGGGTGAGGATAACCAAGAGCTACCAGCTAGACGTAGGCGGGGGTTCAGAGACGCTCAACACGATTGATGAACGGGTCAAGATGGCGAAGCGCGACGTCAAAACAACATCAGTCGCGTCCGAGGTGCCATACAAGTTCGAGACTGTCGCGGGGACCACGGACTTTGTAGACTACATGGGAAACGACAGAACGAGTTACTTCTGGTCTGAGGGAAGCGGGTTCCTGGGTTCAGGGGTCACTGTTGATGTCTACCTCAAGTCGTCGGACGGACCGAACGCCGGGAACATCCTGTTCGACGTACTGCGGGCTACCTACCTAGCCAAGCGGACACGCCGGCTGGGACAGGTGAGCGAGATTTGCGCCTACGGATTCAAGTCCCCGCCAAAACGGGAACATTTCGTAGAGGCATACGGGAAGTTCGTCGCAGCCTTCGCAAAGTAGGCGCGCCGGGCCGACGGCCCGTTGGGTACCGTTTCTAGAGGACTTTCGCCCTCAGCTCGTTCACAATTCGTAGTATCGTGTACAGCAGGATTCCCGCGAAGACCAGCCTGATCGTGTTCTCACCTGCATTGACCAGGACGCTTGTACTGAGCACAACCCCGGCTACCGATGACACTCCCATTATCCCCGCAAGCGCAAGGCTGCGTCTGCTTGGGACTCCGAACTTGACATGCTTCGCCAAGGCGATGATGATTGTGGGAAGCGAGACCAGCTGACTCGCGGTGCCAGCTAACTTGATTGACATTCCGAATACGAAGATAAGAAGTGGTATCCGATACTCTCCGCCAGCAACGCCTATCATTCCAGAAACGACTCCGACACCCGCCCCTAGGATAATCGCTAAGGGCAGAGACACTTCGACGGGCAGAACGATGGTCGAAGCATGGCTCCCGAACACCGCGTCTGTAGATAACTTGACGAGTACCACGGACAGGACCACGGCAATCACCGCCTTCAGCTTCCTGGCCGAGACCTTATGGCTGGCCACGGCCCCAAAGTATGCCCCGGGTACCGAACCGATAATCATCGCGCCTGCAGTGAGCAACGTGCTGGGTGTGAAGAGACCGACCTGAGCTCGAAGCGCGAAGTTGATGCCCGATGTCATCAAGCTGACTATCAGGTTGGCGGCAAGCATCTCGTACAGCGGCAGACCCAATCCATAAAGGAGGAACGGCATCCTTTCCTCAGCTCCACCCAGTCCTACCAGGCCAGCCAGAAAACCGACGAATACTCCTGGAAGAATCGCGATGGCGAGGTCCCGAGGGGAGAGTCCCCTACCGCTACCCCCGCCCATTGTCACGACCAGAGGCTGGCCTCGCGGGGATATAACGCGACTCCTACATCGCGGTTCGCAGCTGTCGCCAGTCAGAAATTACCAAGTCGGCCTGCTCTGACTTCCCCCTGTCCACCACCCCGGTGTAGTAGACTCCGACGAAACCGTGCCGCTTTGAGGCCGTCACGTCCAAGTTCGGATCATCTCCGACCATCGCCCTCCTCCCGGCTGAGACGCCTTTGGAATCCAAGTACGCTGCGAGGCGGGCGTAGATTGTCCCCTCCTTCTTGTTGGAGCCCTCGAACGTCTTGTCGTCCAGCATAGCTCCGTCCATCGCAAGCCTGCCCGCGGGAGTGATTATTTCGTCAAACAATCCGCCGACGCCGTGGACGTCCAGATAGTGTGCGACGTTCTGTGCCCCTGACACGCTCGAGACTTCGCTCACCACCGCAAGCGTCTTCCGCCTCTCTTTCAGACCCAAAAGGGCTTCTTTCATCCCGTCGGGAGGCCTCCGTTCTGTGCACTCCAACTCCGCATACATCTCTATGGCCTTTGGGTCGTTGCCAAAGACCTCCGCGTTGAGCCTTTCTCTGTTGTATTCTTTCATCAGCCTGACCTTTTGATGGGGTGCATCAGTCGGCGAACCGGTGTTGTCCCTTAGCTTGTACCAGAGGGCCAATCGCATCTGCCCCTCCTCCGGTCTGCCGAGGCGCTTGTACATTTCAGGAATGACCTTGCTGTGGTGCATCGTGAGCGGGTTCATGATCGTGAACGCGAAATCAATTCCCACCCAGGTGACATCGGCCAGCATCGCGATGATTTCGCCTTCCTCACGGGAGATAATAATCTTGCTCGGAGTAAACTCAGAGTGCGGTGCAGATTGCCCGTCGCGGACCGGGGTTATGGGCCCAATTGTTCCCTGTAGAGCCCAGCACCTGTCAAGATGGGCCGGTCGTTGAGCGAGAATAAGATGGAGTCTCCACCCCCATCGCTCATCAGCTCGTGGAACATCCAAGGCGTGAGTGAGATGACGTCGTTCTCGCGCCATAATAGCTCCTTTCCGTCGGCCACGATGGCACCCTTCCCCTTTACCACGTAGTAGACGGCGCTCGTCGTGTGTCTGTGAGACTTCGTCCTGAAGCCGCTCTTCAGCAGCGTGATGTCTGCCCCGAGCGAATCAGACACTTCCTTGCCGGTCCGAGGGTCCTTGTAAGTGAGCGTTATGCCGTCCGTTGGACTTCCCTCTGTAGTGGCTGCCAAGTCCATCAGCATGGAGTGCACATCCTTCCACTTGAACATCAGCGGCGAGTTCTGCGACCTCACCCATTTCATGCTGAAGGCTGGCGCTAGCCCTGTTGATTCAAACCGCGCGAGAAGGTCTCCCGTTACCGGCTGAGCATGGCCTTCGTAATCCTCGAAGAACGAAGCCAGCAGCATCTTGGGAATCGGTGTGTCGAGCGCGTCAAGCCAGATTACGGGCTCCTTGGTCTTGTTCGTGTGGTCGTGCCAGGCCCACCTCGGGGTGGTGATGTAGTCGCCCTCCTCGAATTCCACCCTGACGCCGTCGACCGTTGTCTCCGCCTTTCCCTTTATCATGAACCTCGACGCGAATGGGGTGTGCCTGTGGGCATCAGCGACTTCGCCGGGGAGGACTATCTGGAATCCCACGTAGATTGTGTGCGTGGCGGTGAAGAGCCCGAGCTTCTGTAGCCCTGGGTTGACCGGAACGAGCACCTTCCTCTCGACTTCAGGCCCGAGCTTGACTTCGTATGCGACCTTCCGGAGTCTCTCGATGATCTCCTTGCCATTCCACACGTGTGTTTGAACTAGCTTTCCCGGGTTCGGCGGTATCAGGGTTTCGAAAACGTCCCAGAGCGCGACCACATTGGGGAGGTATTCCTTTACCTCCTTGACCTGAAGCGTCAAACATTTCGTCGGCTTTCCGCGATTCTATAAGGCTTCTGACTCTGACAGTTCGGTATCTGGCCTCTTGAATCGACTAGTCAGTGGCCGTGTCGCGAGCAAAATCGGAAACCTGGCTCTCTACTCTCCGACCCTTTCTCCCCTGATCAGCTTGTCGACCACGAGGTCCAACGCACTGCTCGAAGAGAGCGAAGCCTCCCTCTTCTTCTGACTCCAGACCGTCTCTGGCCTCGCCTGGAGGATGAACGTGTCGTTCGGGAACTTCAGCGAAGAATCCACTGCCCATTCGATGTCCATCGGATAGCCATACTGCTTCTCGACTGCCTTCCCAAGCTTCGCAAGGTTGATTGCGTGGTCTTCGGGAATCGATGGCGCCATCTGTCTGGCTTCCTCGACGGCCCTCTCCACCACCTTCCCGTTCACGACAGCGAACTCCCTCTGCTTCCTGTTCAGCCGCCGCTCAAGGAGTTCGAAGGTCACCTTGTCCACTGTGAAAAGGTCGGGCGTCACCAGGCCTCCCACGATGGCCTCGCCTAGGCCCCAGCTCGACTCGATGACGATCTTCGACGGGTCGCCGTTCTTTGGATTGAGCGTGAACATCACCCCGGAGCTGGTAGATCGCACCATGATTTGGACAGCGACTGCCATCTCCTCCCCGAGCTGGTCCAGGCCCTTCGAGTCCCTGTATCGCAGCGACCTGGCCGTGAAAACGCTTGCCCAGCAGTCGACGACCCTCCGCATCAGGTCATCCTCGCCTCTCACCCAGAGGTACGTCTCGTGCTGGCCCGCGAGGCTTGAATCCGCCGAATCTTCCACTGTCGCGCTGCTCCTGACAGCGACGGGCAGACTGTCGTCCTTCGCTCCAGCTCTGGAGGCGAGCTCCTTGTACGCGGATGCTACCTGCGAGCGGACATCGGTGGGCATCTCAGCGCCGGTGATCGTTCGTCTGATGCTTTCGGACGCCCTCTCTATCGAGGCGAAGGTGCTGTAATCGACCGTCGACAGCACATCCCTCAAATTCCCCTCGAACTTGCCGACAAAGTCTCTGTACGCGGTTGCCGATATCGAGAAGGCCAAGGGGACGTTGACATTGGCCCTGCGCAGCGTCGCTAGGTTTGCGAACTTACCCCCCACAAGCGAGTTGTCAGTCGCGCCGCTTTCCTCGGGCCACAGGATGACCTTTGCGGGCAACCTACCCACTTCGCTTCAGGATCTTCACAGTACCTTCGTTGCCGTCGACACGGACGAGGTCTCCCGTCTTGATTGCGTCGGTAGCCACTCCGGTCCCAACTACTGCCGGGATGCCGTACTCTCTGCAGACTATCGCGGTGTGAGACATGAGCCCCCCGATGTCCGTGATTACCCCCTTGGCCACGCCGAACGCAGGCGACCACATAGGGGAAGTGACGGGTGAGACTATGATTTCTCCCTGTTTCAACGAGTTGAGCTCCCCTACCTTTCTGATGATTCTGGCCCTGCCCTCGACGACACCCGGCGACCCCGGCAGACCCTTGACCTCTTTCAGTCCTGCGGTCTTCCCTACCACTGTGAGCCACTGCTTTACTCTTTCTGTGGTGATGCCCCAAAGCATGACCGACAGTGGTTCAGTAACCACATCAGGCGGCTTCCCCAGCGCCCTCGGAGGCTTCCACTTTTCCAGAGCCGCGACTATCTTCTTCCGCTCCTTGATTATGGGGGGCCAGTAGTATAGGCCAACGGGGTTCTTCCTCTCTGCCCAAGCGAGCACGAGGTCGTGCACAGCCATCCTGACCTCGTCGACCTTCATGTAGTAGATGTCCGACGGGTCGGCTGTAACCTTCTGCTCCGCCAGAAGCTTGCCCAGCTCGAGAACTTTCGTCCAAGAGATGGTCCACATCAGGTTGTCGTACCACCAGTTGTGCTCCTCGGTGTAGGGCCAGGCCCTCTTGGCGAGGCCGAGGGCTCCGAGGAAGGCGACCCTGTCTTTCTCGTTCTTCAACAGGTCGACGTACTCCTGGGTGATTCGGTCCCGTTCGTTCGTGATCGCCTCCAGTGGTCGCTCGATGTTCTCCCCTCTCTCGAGCCTCTCCACGTACCCGGCGATGAATCCGAGCGGAATCGAGAGGTCGTGTATCCAGGAAGGCGTCCGCGTCGGGTTGTAGAAACCCGGCTGCTGGGCTGTGCCGACGTAGAAGTAGGGATACTTACTTTCCTCGAACTCCTTCAACCACACCTTTCCCTCCTGCGTTCTGTCGAGCTTTTCGAAGAGCGCGCCGGGACTTCCTCGTGCCGCAATCAGCTTGGCGACGCCAAGCTTCTCAGCCGACCGGGCGAGGTCCTTCAGCCTCTCGTCGGGGTCCCAGAGCGGCGACTTGATCCCTGCGATCATCGCGAAGACGGTCTTGTTGCTTATGCCAGGGAAGAGCGTCTGGGCTACGTCGGCGAAGGCCAGTGCCGAGCCGTATGCGATGAACATCTCAAAGTGATAGTACCAGGATTTCTCCCACAGAAGCATGAGCCTGTCGTACTGTTCAACCAGGTCGTAGCCTGCAGTTAGCCCGCGCGCCTGCATGACGCTTTTCTCGGGTTCGAAATCGGGCAGACGTTCGAAGTGTATTGCCCTGAACTCCTCGACCAAAGCCTTGGTCTTCGTCCGCCAACTTTCTAGCAACCTCTCCCAGTTCTCGAAGTAGTATCCTGCCCTCCTTCTGAACATCTCCGCCCTCTCCCTCACTTCATTGGGGTCTGTGATGTTCTCCGACGAGATGTAGATGAAGCCCGCGAGGACCCGATAGAACGGACCAAGCGCGGCGGGTATCGGCCAGACTCGGGAGTTATACGAGCCGAGCGGTGCCGGATGGTAACGCGTGAGGATATCCGCCTCGAACGGCGTCAGCGGCAGAGGGAAGTGCAGGTTATCTTGGAACCAGAACCTGCCGTAGTCCCCCTTTTTCCTGCTGAAGACGCCAAGGTAAGGATAGAGGCTGCGCCAATCTTCGGCGCCTTTTGGAACCTTGACCTCCTCCGGGAGCGGGAACCGACCTTCGGCCGCCGGAGCCCGAATCCCTTGTCGACGTTTGCTCCTGCGTCGGCTCGAGTTCTTCATCAGACTATCGCCACTGGGGCGACCGGCGACGCGGTCGCGCCTTTGATGGGCAGCGGAGAGCAGACGAACAGGAATTCGTACACCCTGTCTCTCGCCAGCTCGTCCAGTTTCATGTTGTCGATGAGGCGGATGCCGCACTTGGTTATGAGGTACTGGTGGACCGGCAGCCGCGTCCCCTTGATCTCGGGCGGAGCGACCTCCGTTCCTGGAGTGTCTGCACCGGCGACGCTGACGTCCTTCCTTCCGAGCCACTTCGCCAGCTCGTAGCCGATGCCGGGGGATGCCTCGAAGTACCCGTTGTACTTCGCGGTATCCATCCAGAGCTTTGAAACTCCCGTGTGGACGAAAAAGGCGTCCCCGCTCCCTACGGAAAGCTTCCTTTCCGCGAGGAACCTCTCGACTTCTTCGGGTTTGACGGGATATCCCTCCTCCAGCACATCCTTACCGTGAATCAACGCGGCGTCCACCATGACCCCTCTGGTGACGATTGGCGGTGAGGTCTCCATCCCAAGCTTGAGTGTTCCCCTCGGCGTCGTGGTCTGATAGGCGTCGACCCCGTTGTAGAACTTGTTGTCCTGGGAAACATGGTTGAGCGAATCAAGGTGGGTCCCGAGGTGGTCCGTAGTTTCAAGCCGGCAGAGGGCGGCCCCGAACTTGTTCGATGTCGGCTCCCTCAGAGGCGGCCTGTGGTCATAGACCCTCTGTGAAGTGAAGAAGGAGAACGGTCCGTGGATTGATACCCTGGTCGGCATCTCATTATGGATCAAGTGTCCGAGGCTGTAGACCTTACCCCTCTTGACAATCTTCAGAGATGAAAGAAGCTTCTCAGGTGTGAGGGTGTTGAGCGTACCGAGCTCGTCGGACGCGCCCCACTTGGACGGGAACCAGTCAGATGTCTCAAACCACTCACCCAAGTCGAACGCAGGAGAGCTTCCCGCAGTTATTTATTCTTGCGAGGCTGAACGGTCAGATTATCGGTCGAGCCGGAGGATCTTGCGCGCGGTCCCGCTAAGGATCTTCTCCTTGTCGTCCTCCGCAATCGGGAGCTCCTTGATGTTCGGGACTGCGCGCTTGGGGTCTCCGACCCTGTGCGCATAATCCGTGCCGAGCATGATTCTGTCCGCACCGAAGGTCATAATCGCTTCCATGACAGCTGGCTTGTGGAAGTTCACCGCGTCGTAGTACAGACGCCTGAAGTAAACGCTCGGGGGTTTGCCTAGCTTGTAACCGAACTCCCTGCTGTATCCCCTGAACGCATAGTCGATTCTCTCGAACTGATATGGGATGAATCCGCCGAGATGGGTCGCGATGAAGTTCAGGTTGGGGAACTTCTCCATGACGCCGTTCCAGACCAGTCTTGTGAAGAAGATTGTCGTCTCGTATGTGTATCCCCAGAGCGGGACGGGTATCTTGTACTTTCCGAGAAACTCCGAAACAATCGGCGTTGCTGGATGGACGAAGATGGGCAGCCCGAGCTTCGAGACCTTCTCGAAGATTGGATGGAACTTCTGGTCGTCAAGGTACGTCCCTTGGACGTTCGTGAACAGCCCGACGCCGCCAAGCCCGAGGCTCTTGTGCGCTCTCTCCATTTCGTCGAGCGAAGCTCCGATGTCGTTGAGCGGGAGTGTCATGAAGCAGGCGTACTTGCCTGGATACTTCTCGTTCAACTTCGCGTAATAGTCGTTGATCCACTTCGCCCACTTCGTGCTCTCGTTTCCGAACTCGTACGTCCCGGGGACGGTGAGGCTCACCGCTTGAGTCCCGATGGCGCAGTCCTTCTCCATGAACGAAACTCGGAAGTCGACGTCGACGTGTCCTTTCGCGTCAACGTGTCCGGCGCGCACTCCCTCATCCCAGATGACCATTCCTTCCGTCTGGTCGTGCACCAGCTTGGGGTAGGCCGTCCTCTGTTCGAGATACTTCAGGTACTCGCTCGGATAGACGTGAGTGTGGACATCGACCGCGGTTGCCGAGCTGGTTTCGCTCACGAGCAACACTCGGCTTCGGGGCCGTTTTTAAGCTGGTCGCGAGAAAAGGGCCCAAAGTGGCCTCGACAGACTACGAAAATCGCAGCTTGTTCCCGGTTCTCAGCCCAGGTTTATAAGCCGACCTAACCCGTTAGGGTATCTCGATGTCGAAAATGTCTCACGAAATGGTTGACGTACATAGGCCATACGCATGGACAGACAACAGACTCGTCGCTGGCCTGGTCGCAGCATTCGGAGCGACCTTCTTCGCTACCATGTTCGGAGAGTGGTTCTACGCAATCGGGTGGGTACCATTCTCCTTCAATACACTCAACGCAGAGGTCTGGGCCACGAATTTCCACAATCTCTCTGGATTCTTCGCAGTGACTGCGAAGACGGCACTCTCGCCAGACTTCACCTACTTCCTCGGGATGTGGGCACATTACTCTCAAGGAATCATCTTCGGCCTTGTCTTCACATTACTCGTATACTCCAACCTCCCTGGTCCGATGACCGTGGGTGCCAACCTGGTCAAGGGACTCCTGTGGGGCTGGACTCTATGGATTGTTAGCAACTCGTTCGTCATGCCCCTCATGTACGGGACAGGTTTCTGGTTCTCGTATTGGGGTTCAGCGTTTGGTCTCGGACAGACGAACCTAATCTTCTACAACTTCGTCTGGCACTCGATCTACGGCTTCGTCCTGGGTATGTTTTTCAGCCCAGTGTCGAAGATGACCGAAGGAATGGGCGAGACAGGTCAGGCAAAAATGTCCATGGGTCCAATGGCGCACTGGGGACAGGTCGTCCTCGGCTGGATAATCATCATCATCGGCGGCTGGATTTCCAGCTTGGGGTTCACCACGAACGCGCAGGGGTCGGCTCTGACCAATGCGTGGCTGGGTGCCGGGCAAGCATCCTCCCCGTGGGGAGTCGTAGTCGGGCTCATCGGCCTGATCGTCGCGACTGCACCTGCATTCAACAAGTGGCGGATGAAGAGATAGGAGTTGGAGGGGCCCCTCGGGGCCTCCCCCCACTGTTTTCCGAGTATCTGGCTGCGACAGCTTAAATCTGCAGACCATTCTCAGCTTTCGTCCTCAATGAAGCTGGTCAACTTCGTAGTCGACCGGTCGGTGCGCCTCGGCGCTGTCGTCTCCGGCCAGGTGCTCGACATCACGGACGCTACCGGGTCGGTCTCAGACGGCCTCCCTTCGTCACTCGAAGAGGCGTTGGGCTATTGGGACAGGGCCGTGGGTGACATACAAAAGTCGTTGAATCTGATAATGTCGGACAAGAGCACTCTCCAGAAATTGGCGCGAAAGATGAAGGAGGTCAGATTCCTGCCCCCGGTACGCACCCCGGGCAAAATCCTCTGCGTCTTCGTTAACTATCGTTCTCATGGCAAAGAGGTGGGCAGCGCGCCCAGCGAACCCTACTTCTTCTTCAAACACTCAGGATGCATCGTCGGCGACGGCGACGACGTGTTCGCACCCAAATTCTCCACCAAGGTCGACCACGAGGTGGAGCTGGGCGTCATCATAGGCAAGAAAGGAAAGGACATCGAGCAGAAGGACGCCTACGACTACGTGGCCGGGTACACTGTGGTGAACGACATAAGCTTCAGGGACGGAATGAAAAGGGGCGTGGAGGGCACCGTGGTGGGCAGGAACCTGTACAAGGGCAAAGTGGCCGACACATCGCTGCCTATGGGGCCGTTCCTGGTCACCCGTGACGAGGTGCCGGACCCGTACCCGCTGGGGCTCAGCCTGAAGGTGAACGGAGAGGTGAGACAGGAGGGAACGACAGACGACATGATATTCAGGGTACCCGACCTGATTGCCTGCGCGTCGGAGGGCAACACGCTGCTCCCGGGCGACGTCATCGCGACGGGCACATGCTCCGGAGTCGCGCTCTACACAGGAAAGTATCTGCAGGACGGAGACCTGGTAGAGGCCGAGGTCGAGAAGGTCGGGGTGCTGAAAAACAAGATCAGGATGCAGTCGCGTGGCGCCTGACGCACTAGAGAAAGAGCCCGGGCAATCGCGAAACGATTGGGCAGGGTCCGCCTTGACTCAGCGGCGCCTTGCCCTTCTCCGCAAAGCTTCTTGGTTATTGAGTTGTTCGCACACTGGGCAATATGGCCTGCCCGCCTGATCGCTCACTACCATCCTGATCTGGTGCAGGTTGCAGAGGACCTGACGGCCGTCCTGCATCGCCTCGCTCGTGACTACCGCCTCCACCTGCGGTATTCAGGCCTGTGCGGCCTGCCAGGGCGGGGACGCCTTCCCCGATATCCCCGGGATGGCGAATCGCGAACCTCGAGCGGGTGGAGCTTGTCGGAAGCCCTCATCGGCGTGACAGGCGCCTTTGTCATCTGAAGAATCCTGGCGAAATCTCCCGAGTCCTGCTTTGTCACGAAGGAGAACGCTCTCCCAGGCCTTCCTGCCCTTGCGGTCCTTCCTACCCGGTGGAAGTAGAGGAGCGGGTCGAGGGGGACGTCATAGTTGATCACGCATGCGACCTGTGAGATGTCTATCCCTCTGCTGGCGACATCCGTAGCCACCAGTATGTCTGCGTGACCCGACCTGAACGTATGCATCGAGTGGTCCCTCTGGTTCTGACTGAGGTTCCCGTGCAGCGGGACGGTGTAGAATCCCTTCCTCTGGAGGTCAATGGCAAGCCGGTGTGCTCCGTACTTTGTCCTGCAGAATACTATCGCGCTTGCAGGCTTCTCCCGCTGCAGGAGGTCAACGAGGAAATTGAGCTTCTCATGTTGGTCGACAACAGCATAGTACTGGTCGAGGGTATCGACCGACGGCTCCACCGAGTCTATAAGTATCTTCTCTGGGTTGTTCATGTATTTCCTGGCCAGCTCGGTTATCCTGTGCGGCATCGTAGCCGAGAAGAGGCAGACTTGCTTCTTTTGCGGGGTGCGCCCGAGGATGAACTCGACGTCCTCGACGAACCCCATGTCAAGCATGGTGTCGGCCTCGTCGATGACAACAAACTTCACAGAGTTGAGGTTAAGCCAACCCCGCTCCAGATGGTCGATGATCCTTCCTGGTGTCCCCACCACGATATGGACTCCCTGCCTGAGTGCGTCGTGCTGGACGTTAATCGACTGGCCGCCGTAGATGGTTACCATTCTCGCCCCGGTGTAGACCCCGAGCCTCCTAGCCTCTTCCGTTATCTGAACCGCAAGTTCCCTGGTCGGCGCAAGAACGAGACCTTGGACCGCGCGCGCCTTCACATCGATTGCTTGCAGCATTGGTAGTGAGAATGCGGCAGTCTTGCCCGAGCCCGTCCGGGCCTGGCCGATGACATCCTGGCCCTTTAGAAGGGGCCCTATCGCCTTCTCCTGAATGGGAAAGGGCTTCTCGAATCCCATCCCAGCCACCCCTCTCAGGAGGGTCGGCTGCAGTTCCATTTCCTCGAAGTTGCTCAATTCTATTGCCTCTTCAGCAAAATCCGCGTCAGAGAGTCAGAATCGTGGAACGTTCCGAATCCACAACACAGGCTTGCTTTCAGGAACGAAGCTCTGTCTACCGTATTTAAGCCTGGTGATTCAGAATTCGACTGTCTCAGCTCCTCCGTTATCGAACTTTTTCCGGCGAAAAGGGAGGCGGCCCGATGTTGGGCTCGGCTGGCAGCTTCGCCCAGTCGTCTATGACGTAGTCAGCCTCGCTCGCTCCTCTGTTTACTATGCCGATGTATTGGACGACGACAAACCCGCGCTTCTTCGCGTTTGCGATGTCCAGCTGCGGATCGTCGCCAACGACGGCCGCCTTTCCAGCATCCACGCCCAGCCGATTCAGGTAGGACTTCAGCTCATCGAAGATAGTTCCGTCCTTCTTTGTCTTCCCCACAAACTCCGGGCCGACCATCTCCCCGCGGACACTAAACCGTCCTGCCGGTGTGATGATTTCGTTGATCAGACCACCCAATCCGTGCACATGCAAGAACCTCGCTATGGCTAGGGCCGCAGCCTGCTGCGAGGTTTCGCTCACTATCGAGGCAACGCTCCCCCTTTCCCTCAGTCCCAGGAGGGCCTTCTCGACGCCCTTCGCCGGAGTGAAGCCTTCAGCTTCGCCTATTTCGTACAGGCGTATCGCCTGGGAGTCGCCGCCCAGGACCTCCGAGTATATCCTGTCCCTTGCGTACTGCTTCAGGAACCTGACCCGCAGCTCAGCCCTGTCCGTGGAAGAGCCAGCGGCGTTCCTCAGCCTGTACCATTTCTGGACCCTCTCCTCCGCCTCGTTGGGTCTTCCGATTTCAGCATATATTCGCCGGATGAGCGTGCTCTGGTGCAGGGTGTATGGGTTCATCAGGGTCTCCCCGAAGTCGAACCCGTACCACTCAAGCTTCAAGGCATGACTCCAGCATTACACCAAACGGATGGAAAGCAGCTCTGTGTCACTTTGCTTTCATTATCAAGGAAGCTGCCGCCGTCATCGCACTGAGCTTCTGATAGGCCACATCCTTCGGAAGATACTTCATTCCGCAATCAGGCGCGAGCACCAGGCGTTCCTGTGGGACATGACGCATCGCCTCTCTGACCCTTGCTTCAATTGCCTCTGGCGACTCTACCCTCATATCGCCTAGATTCAGCACCCCCAGAACGATCGTCTTTGAGGGCAGGTCCTTGAGGACCGAGAGGTCCAGCTTTGGCTGCGCGGTCTCGATTGAAATCTGCTGCACCGATGTGTCTTCCAGCTCCGCCAGGAATGGGTATCGCGACGGCTTGTCCTTTACCATGGCTGCGTATCCGAAGCAGGAGTGGACGACCGTGGTCCCTGGAATCCCCTCCAGCGCTCTGTCGATGGCCCGAACCGCGTACAGCCTTGCGTCATCAGCGTAGCTCTGCAACCAAGGCTCGTCGATTTGCACAACGTCCGCCCCCGCCCCGACAAGTTCCTTCGCCTCCTCGTTGACGCACTTTGCAAAGCTCATTGCAAGGTCTTCCCTGCTCTTGTAGTACTCGTTCTGGGCCTGCTGGGTCATCGTGAACGGTCCGGGGATGGTCGCCTTGATCCTCCGGTGCGTGTTCTCTCGTAGGAATCGAACGTCCCTTAGCTGCACCGCGCGAACACGTTTCACTGGTCCCACGACGCGGGGGACCGCCATCGGCCTACCGCTCCGCCCTATGATCTGTCCAGGCCTCTCCGCGTCAACACCCTCCAACGCGGTCGCGAACCGGTTGGAGTAGCTCTCGCGTCTGATTTCGCCGTCCGTGATGATGTCCACGCCGGCCCTTTCCATGTCTCTGATTGCCATCAGGGTAGCAGCGTCTTGGGCCTCCTCGAGGTGCTCTTCTGGGATGCGCCACAAGTTCGATTGGCGAATCCTTGGGGGCGGTCCGCCGGACAGAACCTTCCGATCAATCAGCCAATCTGGCTGAGGATAGCTCCCGACGACCGTGGTTGGAAGATAATCCTTCAACTTCGCACCCCTCCCGAAGACCCCTCGACTATAAGCTGAACGTTCCAAGTCGGTCGAACTTCACTGCGGCCAATCAGACTGTGCCGCCTCGGTCCGAGCCAGCCTTGTCTTCCAAGTCCTAGCGTCAAGACAATCCTCGTCCGACTTGTAAGAACCCAGAACTGCCGCGGTTTCTCCTCTTGGTCCCAAGGGGGTCGGCGACCTTCACTGGAACGAGGCCCAATTGCGTACCCTGAGACTCTGACCGTGGAAGAGTAAAACGAACTCCCAGATGGTCTTCTGAGAGCTCCAAAACTTCGAGTGCGGGAATGTAATTGACTTTCGAACGACTAGCGAACATAAATGGCCTGCTCGCGTTAACAATCAGGTTTCTCTTCTGAAAATCGCTAAATAGTGGAAGTCGCGAATTGCTATCGTGGCTGCGCCTCTAGTCCTCGCGTTGGACGGCTTCATAGCCACTCTGTTCGCTGCGAGTTTGGTCTACACCCGTAAGACCATAATGACCGTCAGAGGGCAGACGGAAAAGCCTTGGTTGCTGATATTCTTCTCAGTTTCGGCCCTCTTCGTCGGGAGCGTGGCGCAGTTCTATGCCGATGCCTTCGCTTTGGGATTCGAATCACCTTTCCTAGTCTCTGCCGTTCCATCCTCAATCCTCCTGGTCGCTGGACTCGTCTACGGTTATCGTTACGTAATCGGGAACAATCTGCTGATTGAGCTTATCATTCAGCGACTCAGGGCCAGTGGATTCAGGACCAAGCGCGACGGCAAGCTGGTTGGACGCTCAGGCGCGGAGCATCCCTTCGACGTGGTTGGGGAGCGAGACGACCTCAAGATTGTTCTTGACGTGAAGACGTCGCTGCTCGACGTTGGCGAGATACCAGTACTGCAGCTATTCATGAAGTCACTTGATGCTGCAGTCGTTCAACCCATTCTCGTGGTCATGCCGGGAATAACTCGCCTGGCCCAAAAGTATGCCACTAATTATCGATTGAACGTACTAGAGGGGAGATCCAATGACGTGATCCTAAGGGAGTTGGACACCCTGCTTGAGAACGTCCCAAAACCCGCTCCCACTGGGTCGGAAGAGAAAAAAGCATTGCTCGAAGGGCAGGTTTCTAAAGAAAAGATCGAGAAATAGGGAGATCCGGGCCCAGAAGGATTCGAGCTCTTAGCGTGCCCCAGATTCGCAAGCTCAGGATTCCAGGTCTGCCGCGTTGCGTTTGTAGAAGTAGGCAAACGTCCAGTCAAATATGACCCCGAGACGGTTACGAGTTGTCGAGATCAACGCGATGTGAACCACCCGCCAGAGCAGCCATCCGAAGAATCCTGCCGTCTTGAAGTGGCGAAACTCGGCGACTCCCACCTGCCTTCCGAGCGAAAGCATGTAGCCCTTGTCTTTGTAGACGAATGGCTCGATTCTCTTCCCCAAGAGCAGCCTGGAGAGAGCTCTTCCGACGTATTCACCCTCCTGCACGGCGGATTGGGCCGTTGCTGGCACCTTTTGACTGGTCTTGAAGTCTGAAATGCTGGCCAAGTCTCCGACGGCGAAGACCTCGGGATGTTTGGCGATTCTGAGAAATTCATCTGCTATTATTCGTCCTCTTTCCTTCTCGACATTGATACCATCGATTAGTTTTGGTGCTCTGGTTCCCCCTGTCCAGAAGACGTTTCCAGTCTCTACCAAATCTCCACCGTCCAGGAGGATTCCCCTTTCGGTAATTTCCACCACCTTGGAGTTGAGCATGACCCGGACCCCCCTTCCGGCCAGAATCCGGTAAGTCTGCTCCGAAAGATATCCCGACTCCCCAGGGAGAAGATCTTTCATGACTTCGATGAGAGTTACCGAAGATTCGTCTTCAGTTATTCCGGGATAGTCCCTTAACATGAACTTCACGAAGTCTTTCAAAGAGCCGGCTAATTCGACACCCGTAGCACCGCCTCCGATTATGACAAAGGTAAGAAGCCTCCGTCTCTCTGCTGGGTCATTGACAACCAGGGCGCGTTCAAGAGAGGCAATGATCTTGTGATGCATCTTCTGAGCATCGGGTAGGGTCTTCAAAGAAATCGCATATTCAGATACGCCCCTGATTCCAAAATCATTGTTCTCAGAGCCTACGGCCAACACGAGGTAATCGTATGCCAAATCGCCGAAGCTCGTCTTCACAATATTCGCGTCGAGATCGACCCTGAGCAATTCGCCCTCCAGGAACCTGAAGGCGTGCTTGCGTGCCATGGGCCTGACCAACTGGGCGACGTGGTCAGGGTCTACCAGCCCTGTGGCAGCCTGATAAAGGAGCGGCGTAAAGAGATGGAAGTTCCTTCGACTGACGAGGGTTATGCGGGCCTTCGCCTTTTCCTTCCCCAAACGAATTGCTGCCGAAAGACCAGCAAATCCAGCGCCCAAAATCAAGACCCTTGGAGAATCCGTTGGAGACTCGAGCTTGGACAATCGTTGAGTTCACCGCGAACTACCACGGCGCCATTAGTTATGCTAGTGCTAGTCGGGGCTGGCGGCCAATGATTGTCGAGGCTCGCCGAGTGCGAAGGCTACCGGGAGAATACACCCCACTCGATAGCATTGAAGCGGCGCTGGTCGGACTCGAACCAAATCTGTACCTAGAAAGGGACTCGAATCTGCAAGGTTGCTACGGACCGTAGATGCCGCTTCTGTGGTCTATCTTGTCCACTAGCACTATCTGCTCTTTGCCTAGAACCTCGTAAAGAATCCTGGAATCGCCGACCCTAACTCAATAGAGTCCCTCTCTGCCCTGAAGCTTGACGGCTCCTCGCGGGAACGGGTCTTCCTCCATCTCCTCCAGCTTCGATACGACCCCCTTCTCCGTGATCGAATCGAGAGAGCCTAGTTCCTTCAGCGCTCTCTTCGAGAGCCTGACTTCATACTTCAATGGACTTCTTGGCCTGAGCTAGGGTTACGGCTTTCCCTTCTCCCAAGTCCTTGCGCGCTTCTTCGATTGCTTGAAGGTCGTCCTTCGAGGCAATCGCATCAAAACCACGTTCGAGCGCGCCTATTCGCTTCTTCATTTTGTGAATCTCCTCCTTCAGCTCCCCGTAGCTGGCTTTCATTTCCATGTCATCTGATTCGCGGTTTCCTATTAACCCCTTCGACCAAAGGCGTTCAATGGACGAGAACCAAGAAAATCAGGAACAAGAGTAAGACCATGGAACTGTCGGGATTGATTTGAAGGACTTCAGCGGCGCTGCTCGGACCCGTACCAAATTCGCTACAAAAACCGGACTCTAACGATCCAACAAGGGTGCGGGCCCGGTAGGACCCACCCCTCGGAAGGCGTGGGTATCCAGCCCAAAGTTTGAGAGGTGAGTCACCCTGGGATTCGAACCCTTGTGTATCATCAGTGTCTATCTCCGTCTTGACACATATATCTACCACGACTTCCGCAGCAATCCACTTCCCTAGAGTTGGTGGTAGGCTTCGAGCGAGACTTCGACCAGGCGGCTACTGTGGTGGCTGTTTCTGGGCACAAGGGGCGGCCCTACACGCGTCAAGCTTCTGCGAGTAATATTAGCCAAGCCCTTGAATGCTCACCAACTGGCAGAGGAGGTCGGCATGGATTACACTACTGTTAGACACCACCTGGACATCCTTGTCAAGCACGATGTAATCGAATCTGTCGGAGAGAAGTATGGAGCGGTTTTCTACTTGACCAAGTGGCTCGCCCAAGAGGACAATCTCTTGAGGGAGATTCTGGATGAAAGTTGGAAAAGGTAAATAGACAAGTTATCGGCTGAGAGTGATAGAAATGGTAGGTACTCTGTGGCTTCTGGATATAGCGATTGCTTCGATCAGCGCGCTCCTCCTGATGGGCATTCTGGCCGTGCACCTGAAGGGCTGGAAGGATCTGCGAGGTAGAATCCTCCTCGGCGCCTCCGCCTTCGTTTTCCCACTCATGATTGCAAACATCGCTGCCGCATACTTCTCTTACTCTTGGGCTCAGAGTTTCGGAGCAGAAGTAGCCTTCCCCGTTCTGGTGATTGAGACTCTCCAAGTTTTGGGCTATTCAATCTTCTTTGTAGTCAGCTGGAAGTACTAGAAATAAGGACAAAATTAGGATGAATTGTGGAAAACACATTAATTCACACCGAAACTCCTGTAGCGAATCGTGGTTAACTATCGGACAGCATCTGCTATCCTGGTCGCGCTCACCGTAATTTTTGCGGGCTCGACAGCCTACCTAGTTACATCTCCGGTTACTAAAACTCAGACAACAACCTCAACAACAACTCAGACGACCACCCAGACAGCAACTACCACCGCGACAACCACTCTGACAACGACCGCGCCCCAGAGCAATACGTTCACTGCTGCACTCGGCAACTTTGAGGTCCCAAAGGCGAGTGGGAGCACCGCTGCGGGAACGGCCACGGTCACTCTCAGCGCAGATGGAACGACTCTTCACTTCGTCGTAATCGTGAACGGCATTACGAACGTGACTTTGAGCCACATACATCTTGGAAATTCTAGCACTGCTGGACCAGTTGTAGTGCCATTCTTCCTCGGACCAACCAAGACTGGTTCGTTTTCCGGAATCCTGGCTCAAGGGGACGTCACAGCCGCTTCCTTCACTGGTCCCTTGGCTGGCAAGTCCATGGCCGACCTGATCACCAACATGAGGAACGGCTTGTGCTATGTGAATGTCCACACCACGGCCTTCCCTGGCGGCGAAATCAGAGGACAGCTCCACGCGTAGAATAGAGATTCATATAGTTAGCAGCTCCGCCCTCTTAACTGGGGGGAAGGCCATGTCCCTACATGATTGAACAGAACCCCTGGTGTCGAATCTTTCTAAGTCGGATTCATTTCTTCAATTTGCGCCAAACGTTTTGCGAAACATTTACCTGTGGAATACTCTCCAGAGCCCAATTGTAACGACGTAGGAATAAGAATCCATTAATTTGGACCTATTCACGCGCTAATCCCCCGGATTGACGGCAATATCGGTTCATTGTGTGAATTCTTACGGTTACCAATCAAAAAAGACTGAGAGGGTATTCGACACCTGGGAAGTAGCGGGCCCGGTGGGATTTGAACGCTAATAGGGTTCAAACCCTCTCCAAAGAGAGAAACGCGGGTTGAGATCCCACCCCCCGCACTATACGAATACCCCGAATCCAGCCCGAATCGGGCGAAAAGAGGAAGAAGATTCCTTAAGCTTCTTTACCTTCCTCACTCAAGGTACCGTCTTGGTTGATCTTTCTTGAAGCCAACAGAGAAGAAACAAACGAAGATCATGTTAACAAATGGAATTCATACAATTTTCGAGTGACCGAAAAAATGGAACCTTTGTACCTCAAAATACTGCGAAACATTGGCCTCAAACCATACGGTAATTTTCCGCAAGATCCGAATGTCTTCAAACCTACCCACCTCGCAAAACGCATTGGAGTGAATCCGAAGACAGTAAAGGCGCACCTTGCGCGTATGGAGAAAATAGGCTTCATCAGGTTCTATCAAGTGTATCCCAACTTCCGGCATCTCGGCATCGAAGGATCCGCGTACCTTTTTCGTATTGACGATGAAGACCGAAAAGTTCGACTAATTCAAGAGGTGGAACCCATCGAAGGACTCCTCGAAGTGCACGATTTCATCGGGCCAGAGTTGTGCGTAGATCTGTATTATCGCTCAGTGCCCGATCTAGATAGGAAACTTCGCAGACTGTGCCAACTGACCGGCGACAACTCGCCTGTCCGGTTTTATGAACGTCACATGCCTGAAGTGAGCCGACCGCTTTCGAAGCTTGATTGGCGCATTTAAGTCTCTTCGCTATCGTGCGCGCCGTCCGCTCAGAGAGGCAGCAGAAGAGATTGGCGTGAACCTGAAAACTTTTCGCAGACGCTTTGAGAGAATGGCCCAAGATGGGAGTTTCTTTATTGTTCCTGCCTTGGACCCTAGTAAGGCGCCAGGTCTGGTATTGTTCGAACTTTTGGTATATACCACTCCAGATGCTGACCGTACCACGATCCAACGTGTACTGAGCATTACGGATAATCATTACGTGTATCATTACATCCCTTCCATGCAGAGACTAGGCAACTTTGACATCCTAGCGTTCGCCCAAAGCACCGGAGAAATCGAGGAGTTGCGTCAACAAGTGCGATACATTCCCGGCGTGGCGAAAGTAGCAGCATTGGTTTTCCGTGGATGGAACGACTATACCAAATGGATAGATTCTGCGATTGATGTAAAGATCGAGAATCCCACAACGTGAATTAGAAGAGCAACGAGTTCAGTTAAGAAAGAAAACACCAAGGGCATATTTTTCTTGGCATGGTGTGTCCAAAAACGGGAATTCATTTTCCACAGGTCTTATTGCCGTCTGCATTCACATTGTTCATCGAAAACACATGACGACCCAAGAAATAGTGAACGGTCTTAACGTCCAAGAGGTACGGTCTCTGATTGAGGCTGTGAAGAAGGAACCCGAAATCGCACAGGCTAGTTTCTACGCCAGAACCAGCTGGGCAACAGGTTTCCAGAATGAGGCCTCGGTAAAGGACTTCACCTTAGGTGGCGTCACCAACTCAACGAGTCGTACGAAACCATTCATCGTCGTCGGGGATCATCCACAAGAGCTTCTGGGAACTAACAAGGGGCCAGCATCCGTAGAACTGCTTCTAGCCGCACTCGGGCACTGCATCGCTTCCGGGTTCTCGATGTACGGGGCGAACATGGGGATTCCCATAAAGAGCCTTGTCGTAGAAATCCAAGGAGACAAGGATCTACAAGGGATGCTCGCTCTCCCTGAGCCAGGTGAGGTGAGGCCTGGTTTCCAGAAGATAAAAGCAAAGTATTACGTCCAAAGCGAGGCACCACGCGAGCAGCTCCAACAGCTGGCGAAATTGGCTGAAGACCTCTCGCCGACAAAAGATTCTCTCAGAGCCGTTCCATTCTCATCCGAACTGGTGGTCAAGTAGATACATCGCTTGACCACCCCCAACATTTTTGTCTCCCGTATGGGGCAAGCAGAGGCGACCGAAATCGTTGAGGCAGCAGCGGAGGAAATATTCCATTTCTCTGACTGGTGCTACAATGACCCGATTTGGGCCCCCTCGATGATAAGGAAGGCGTGGATCACCAGACTTCCAGGTCCAGACGGTACCGGAAAGGTCAGCCACTACGTTGGCAAGGTCGTCGGCCGAGAGATGGAGTGGGATGGTGAATCGATAAGTTGGAGGGAGAATGAATTTTGGGCCATGAGGGCGAGCACGGGTCTCCCTGCCAAGATGAAGATGCAGATGGATATGCAGTTCGAGCCGCTCGGACCCCATGAGACAAAGGTGACCTCCAAGATTCGGTACACGGTTCCTTACCCTTTGGTCGGCTGGTTGATCGATAGATTTTATGTGCGCCGGGAAGTTCAGCAGATGGTAACGAACGCCGTTCAGGGATTGAAAAAAGCCTCTATCAACGGTCGCATCCCTCCAGTTGAAGCCCAGCAAGAGAAAAGGAAAGAAGATCACCCAGGATATCTGCCAAGCTGATTCTTTCAAAGCGATCGAAGACGGAGGCGTGCGGTCGCCGGGACTTCCGCCAATGTTCTGCGAGAGAAGGCCTTGAATTGAAATCCACGGGCGGGAAGGGATTCGAACCCTTGGCCCAGTTATCCTACTCATCTTCCATCCGGTCGACCTGCTTTCACCCGTGCCTGCTGCAAGTCGCGAAAATCGAGATACGCTTGACTCCGCTAATCTTCAAACAAATTGATGATGTCTTGAAATTTTTCAGCGGCGCTGGTCGGACTCGAACCAAATTTGTAGCTAAATGTGGACTCGAATGTCTTGTCAAAAGGACGCATTGTTCCCGTTCTCATCTCAGCCGTGTGCGGTCTCCGGTATTTCCACCTAGGTTCTGTGGTTGCTACATGTGCTCCTGTTAAACAGGAGATAACGTTGTGTCTTGGATTGGATATTCGTCATCATTCCAGCCAGACAGAATCAGCTCGCTTGATGTTACCACCCTGTTCGACAGAAGCATAGACTCCGACATTGACTTTGTTGTAATGGGCAGCCGTGCGCAGGACGCCCAAGTCGCGAGGTAAGTCTCCCTGTGCGAGCGTTGTCATCACACACCTGGTGCATGGGCTGCTAACTTTCAACCGAACTTCCTCTCCCACTCGAAGGGTTCGACCAACCCAACCATTCTCCACGAAGTCCTTCACATGTTGAGACGGTTCAACTACTAAGTTCGGCCTGAACCTCCTCACTTCGAAGCGACCTTCGGGGTATAGCTCCCGAAGTCGACCTGTGGTCGCGGTCGTAAGAACGTGAACGGATGCGAGGTCGAAGAATGTTTGTGCGGGCATAAATTCCTCCGTAACTTTCTCTCTGTTAGCGAGCCCCTCTATGTCTGGCCAGTACTCCTCGTAACTGGGCTTTTCCAACGACGATGTCATGAGCCTAACCTGCGCACCGAGCGCTTCTGACAACATGTCATCAGCCCCGGGCTGGTCTGCCATTACCAACCTACCGTCCGGGAGAGAGATTCGAACGTCAGGGATGGGTTCACCCGATTTGGGAGGGTCAACGAACGAAGCCCGAAAATCGAAGAGTTTCCCCCACTTCCTAGGGTTCTTTGCGCTCGCCACCTTTCCAGTAGTTTGGTCGACCAGCGCGCGAGTGCGATCGCCGAGTAATCCACGTTCCGTGACATACGAGCCATTGAGCTCCTCTCCCATCATGGACTTTATGGGGTAGCGCCAAAGAGAAACCACTGAGCCGACTGGAGCCAGAGCTCCTTTCGGCGCGATCTCGGTTTGCTGCATTGATACTCCTGGGGCAATTCAATCCTGATATACTTAAGACTGGTTGTTGGTTGTTCTAATTTTCGGATATGCTCTAAGGATAGCCGTGACCCAGTTTTCATAACAAAGTGCGGGGGGTGGGATTACAGCACAATTTATTGTGCTCAAAGCAGGAGCGTTTCGAGCCCAGATTGCTGAGCGGTCGCCGGGATTTCCGCCAGGGTTCTACGAGAGAAGGCTTGAATTGAAATCCGCGGGGGAGGGGATTCGAACCTTTGGCCCAGCTATCTTACTCATCTTCGATCTGTTCGTCCTTTTCTTACCCGTGCCCGCTGGCAAGTCGCGCAAAATCGTGATGACCTTGACTCTGCTAACCTTCAAACAAATTGATGACATTCTGAAATTTTTCAGCGGCGCTGGTCGGACTCGAACCAAATTTGTGCCTAGAAAGGGACTCGAATAATCAATCTAATCGTCTATTCGTAGACTTCCTTTCGGTGTTCGAATCGGAGCAGAATGAGCTTATCACTTTGGACAGCGTAAATCAACCTAAAGGGCTTAACGCGAATCGTCCACTCTCCTTTGAGCCCGTACCTCAAGGGCTTTCCGAACCCCGGGTTCTCCGCTATCTTTCTGATCTGTTTCTCAAGCTTCTCTTTCAGCGAACTATCGCGGACCTTCTTCACGTCACGCTCGAATTTCTCAGTATAAACTATTGACCTGATCTCTTCCATTCTTTCAGCTCTTTGAAGAAGGCCTCCTTGGAACGGACACTATACCTTCCCTCTGCGATGTCCCTCCAGGCCTCTTCAACCAGCCTCAGGCTCCTCAAGTCCTCCGCAGACAGTCCGGACTCAACCTTCTTCAGAACTATCATGTCCTTCTCAGCAGCGACAGCGAAGACACTTCCTTCCTTGATGTCGAGTCTCTTCCTAATCTTCGTGGGTATCACCACTTGTCCCTTCGAGCTTGCTTTCGTGAATTCCATCTCCTGGACCTGCTTTTTCATATAGGTAAGATATTCTTACACATACTTAAACCTATCATGGCTGGATTTTTCAGCGACGCTGGTCGGACTCGAATCGAATCTGCACCTGAATTGGGACTCGATTAATGGTCGAAATGGATCTGGCTCCAAACGTTGGCTTGGTGTTGCGGTCGCCGGGACTGCAGCTCCGCAATTGGAGCTGAAGGCGTTTCGAGCCGGTTCGAATGCCGAACCTCCCACAACGGATTTATCGTCGGTGCAGGCAAAGAACTTGAGAAAGGCTTGTCGCAAGGAGAACGGAGACTCGCTGCCATCATGTTCACCGATATGGTTGGCTACACCTCACTTTTCCAGAAGAGCGAAGCCCTTGCCATGGAGTTACTCGAAGAGCATCGAAAACTTGTCAGGCCCTTCTTCCCGAAGCACGACGGGAGAGAAATCAAGACAATGGGAGATGCCTTTCTGGTGGAATTTGCAAGCGCGCTCGAGGCTGTCAGGTGCGCCCTCGACGTTCAGCAGGCGTTGCACGACATGGATTCGGCACGTCCCCCGGGAAGAAGGGTCGAGGCACGAGTCGGCATCCACCTCGGTGACGTGATTCACGCCCAGGGGGATATCTACGGGGACGTCGTCAATATCGCCTCCCGGATAGAAACCCTCGCTGACCCGGGAGGGATCTGCATTTCCGAACCAGTCTACGTCCAAGTGAGGAACAAGTTCGAGTATCCCATCACTTCTCTGGGCACCCAGAGACTCAAGAACGTGGAAGGCCCGATGGAAGTATACAAGATTGCGCTACCTTGGCAACAGCAGCCTGGAGGCGAGGGCTCTCACGGCCTCACCGACGAGCAACAGATTCATTTCTGCATGGCACGTGATGGCACCAAGATTGCTTACGCCGTAACAGGAAACGGATACCCAATCGTTCGGCCAGCGCACTATCTTAGCCATTTGGAGTTCGACTTCAAGAGTCCTGTTTGGCAACATTGGATTAGACAATTATCGAGGTACAACACATATCTCCGTTACGACGAACGTGGGTGTGGTCTGTCGGACCGGGATCCTCCCGAATTCTCTTTCGAATCGTGGGTGAGCGATTTGGAGACCGTGGTCGATTCAGTGGGTAAGGAGAAATTCGTGTTGTTGGGAGTCTCGCAAGGCGGCGCAGTTGGCGTTGCGTATGCGGCACGTCACCCTGAAAGGGTGAGCCATCTGGTCCTCTACGGCGCCTACGCGCAAGGCTGGGGCAGACGAACGGGCGACAACGAGGCAATGAGGAGACGGGAAGGGTTGAGTAATCTGATCGAGTTAGGCTGGGGGCAGGACAACCCTGCATTCCGACAAGCATTCACGTCTTTGTTCATACCCGAGGGGGGTCTGGAGCAGATGAGGTGGTTCAACGAGCTGCAGAAGATATCTTGCTCCCCTAGAAACGCCCTCAAATTCGATTCCGTGTTCAGGGACATCGACGTCACGCAGCTTCTTTCTAAGGTCGAGGTTCCGACATTGATCTTCCACGCTCGTCATGATGCCGTCGTACCGTTTGAACAGGGAAGGTTACTGGCGGCACAAATCAGAGGGGCCCGATTTGTGCCATTTGAAGGAAAAAATCACATCCTCCTTGAGACGGAATCGGGGTGGCCCATCTTTCTACGTGAACTTCGACAATTCATTGGGGTACCCGCCCCTGAAAGGCAATCCTCTGCAAAGTGAATCGACCATACCATACCAGCAAAGCGGTACGAAGAGCACGCGGTTGCCGGGACTTTCGCCCGCGTCTGAGAACAGATCGGGCAGGAGATTGCAACGCGTGGGTGCGGGTCCATGTGGACTCGAACTGGCGGCGCTGGTCGGACTCGAACCGACGACCAACAGGTCCCCGCCTCGCGAGCTAACAGCCTGCTGCTCTACCACGCTGCCCGGTTGCTGCGCAACCTCTGAGCTACAGCGCCGCACGCTGTCGGCTGAGGGTTATCCTCAAAAACGTTGTTG
>JAJTZC010000001.1:0-88212 GCA_032906705.1 Nitrososphaerales archaeon | reverse complement strand
ACATCACCTTCCTCTACGGCCCCCGCTACTTTGCCCCCCTTCGATATCTCGTCCTCTCGCTCAGGACTCTTATCCTGCTCACCGTCAGGCGCCCAGACGTGGTCTACGCCCAGAACCCCCCGGTCTTCTGTCCCCTCGTCTCGCTTCTTTACTGCAGGGCCGCCGGGGTAAGGCTGGCAATCGACCATCACTCTGTCTGGAAGGTGAAGACCTTCGGTGGATTTGCGGGCAGGATGATCGGCTTCTTGGAATCTTTCGTCGCCCGCTCTGCGTCGCTGAATACTGTCCCTCATCGAATCTGGGGCCGGGAGCTCGCCTCCGTTGGAGTTGGGCGTATTCTCGTCGTTCACGACTTTGTGAAGCGGAACCCGTTCGGGAGGGAGCAGGCGGTCAGGAACAGGTATGCGGCCACCCCCGTCATAGCCATCGCGTCCCACGGGGGCCATCCCCTTGAAAGGCTGGAGGCGGAGGCCGGAGCTGCCTCCGGGGTGCGGGGGTTGACTCTTCTATTCACCGGCCCGCCGAGCAAGATTGCGAATCGTCTTCAGAACCTGCCCGCCAACGTCAGGTACCTCGGGCTGTTGCCGATGGATGAATATCAGCGCCTGAAGGCCTCCTGCGATTTCGCGGTCAACATAACGGATGAACCCTACACCCTCTCCCACGTCATTTTCGAATTCGTCGCCAGCTCCCTCCCAGTCGTCTCGTCAAGACAGCAGGTCGTAGAGGAGACCTTCGGCGATTCGCTGTCCTACGCGGATGAATCAAGCCCTCGCCGAGTGGCTGCAGCGCTATCGCGCCTAGCGGAGGATCCAAATCTTCTCATGGAGTACAGGAGTCGGGTGAGCCGGCTCTACGACAAGCTCCTAGAGCGGCGCGAGTCGGAGACCCGAGACCTGAACCGTTCTCTCAGTTCGTAATGTAGGTGTCGCGCATTCAGACTAAGGTTTAAGTCGGAGACGCGAAGGCCGGGCAGTCGATGAAGGCCGTCGTGCTGAGCGGCGGGCAGGGCCTCCGCCTGCGACCCCTAACCGAAGATATGCCGAAGATGATGGTCAATGTAAGCGGCCGCCCGATAGCAGAGCACCAGCTCGATTGGCTGATCGGTACTGGCGCGCTGGACTGCCTCGTGTTCGCCTGCGGCTACAAGTGGGAGAGGATCAAGGAGCACTTCGGCTCATCCTACAAGGGTGTCAAGGTCGAGTACAGCGTCGAGGAAGAGACGCTCGGGACAGGGGGAGCCATCAAGAAGGCGATGTCCCAGTACGGCACGGACGAAGAGTTCATCGCTCTCAACGGCGACGTAATAACGGACCTGCCCTTGAAGAGGCTCGCCGAGGCTCATCGTAGCAACGGCGACATTGCCGCGACGATGCTCGTCGTCCCGTACAAGTCGAGGTTCGGGGTTGTCCGCATCGACAAGCTGAAGGTCGTGAGGGGCTTTGAGGAGAAGCCCGCCTTTCCAGATGTCTGGATCAACGGCGGGGTCTACTACCTCAACGCAAGGAAGTGCCTGAAATACCTGCCCGACGTGGGCGACATCGAGCGGGAGTCATTTCCGAAGATGGTCAGCCACGGGGAGCTGATGTCCTACCCATACTACGGGGAATGGTACTTCATCGACTCCGTTAAGGACATCAAGGAAGTAGAGGTATCGCTCCAGACCACGTGACGAACCTTCATTCCGCGAAAGGGTTTATTGAAGGCAATTCGCGGCATCGCGATCGATGACAGAGTTCAAGACGGCCGTCGCTGCCTCTAAGCTCCCGCCCGGTCGGATGATCACCATCGAGCTCCGGGGCGAGCGTATCCTGCTCGCCAACGTCGGCGGAAGATACTATGGCATGGGCGGAACGTGCACTCATGAGGAATGGGACCTTTCCGAGGGGAGCCTAGAAGACACGAAGCTGACCTGCGCCGGGCACGGTTCGGTGTGGGACCTTACCACTGGCAGGGCGGAGTTTGACGAGCCGCTTCCGGACGAGCCGCTTTACGAAGTGAAGGAAGCGGACGGCTTCCTGCTCGTCAGAAAACGCTAGATATTTCAGAGCGCACCAGGGAGCCACTAAGGTAGCGCGATGAGAGAGGTCAGGCTGCCCGATGGCTAAGGGGGAGGTCGACGACGAAGTGCTCGAGGAGGGTTGCTACTACCTATCTGAGCTTGGCCTGACCAGTGGCCAGATCGCCGGACACTTTGACGTCGGCGAGCCGGAAGTGCGCAAGCTCGCTGCCTCCTACGCCTCGAAGCTGAAGTCCGGTCGCATAGTCGCGGACCCATTCGACAAGACCTTCTGGGATGACGTAAGGAAGGAGGCTGAGGGTGACGTAAAACTCACATTCGTCTCTGCCAAGGGCTTCCACCACTCTTGGAAGTCCGAGCTTGGCAAACTCGACGGGAGGGCCCTGATGAGCATCTACGAGACGAGCAGAGACTTCCTCAGCGCCGACCCCAACCAGAAGTTCCTCGAATACCCGCCCCCGAATGGCTACGACCCCCTTGCCTTGGAGAGGGAGGTGCGCAAGGCAGTCGAGGTTGTAGGCTCGCTGCTTGAGGACAAGTGGAAGGAGGGTCACCCAGAAAGTTCCAAAGATTAAAGTAACGAAAGGAGCCCTCTGACGATTGTGATGGTCAGGGTAGGCGCCGCCATCCTCTGCGGCGGAAGGGGCGAACGACTGAGGCCTCTCACCGATTTCTTTCAGAAGACGATGATCCCGATTGGGCCGAAGAAGCGCCCTCTCCTGGAGTACATCGTGAGGCTACTCGCGTATCACGGCGTGAAGGACGTGACGATGCTGACCAGTTACAGGACGCAGGAGATAAGCGCCTACTTCAAGGACGGCTCGTCCTTTGGCGTCACCATAGGCTACTCCAGGGACAGGGAAGGCGCCAAGGGGAGCCTCAACGCCGTTGCGAACGCGATAGGGAGCGGCTCAATCCCTCCATGCGACGTGCTTCTCATCTACTACGGTGATGTGCTTTCAGACCTCAACGTCAGGGAGCTCATCAGCGTCCATGAGGGGCAGAGGGCCGACGCGACGCTGGTGCTGGCCCGGGGTTACAGGCTCCCCGTCGGCGTGGCCGAAGTCGAGGGTAGGGCGCGAGTGGTTGCCATGAAGGAGAAGCCCACGCTGGATGTCAGCGTCACGACGGGTTGCATGACTCTGGGTCCGACCGCGATGAAACTTGCCGTCGAGCAAGCCGGCAGAACGAGAACCGATCTGATGACACATTTCGTACCCTATCTGCTGAAGAGAAGGGCGAGGGTCGCCGCCTACTACACGAAGGGTCTCTGGTACGACGTCGGGACTGTAGCCAGTTACGAGAAGCTGAACGCGGAGTTGAAGGACGACACGGTTCAGTTCGCACGGAAGGCGACCAAACCGAAGCCATAACCACTCGACAAACTCCGACCCACTTCAAACTTAAATGCACGAACAGACGGACGAAATTCGAAAAAGGATGCCCTTGGAGTCCGTCGACACTGAAAAGCTGAGGACTCTCCTGAGGCAGTTCCAAGGAAGGAAGATTCTCGTCATCGGCGATCTCATTGTGAGCAGGTTCGTTGAGGTCGCCGCACGCAAGCTCGCAAGAGAGGCTCCGGTGCCCGCCGGCGACTTCGTGGGCGACACCCTTCTTCCAGGCGGGGCAGCGAACCTGTCGAGGGAGTTGGTGTCGCTGGGCGCCTCGGTCAGCGTGGTAGGGCTGGTCGGGTCGGACGAGTACGGTCAGTGGCTGAAGTCGGAGTTCGCAAGGTCGGGCGTGGGGCACTCTGGGGTCCTGACCGATGCGAGCAGGCCCACTTCACTGCGGACTTGGATGATGGTCAACGGCTTTCACACCCTGAGGATTGACAGGGAGGACAGGCGGGACGCACCCTCGAGCGTGTCAGTCAAGCTCTTGGCAGAGGCCGTGCCTGCCATAGGCGGCGTCGACTGCATCATACTGTCAGACTACGACAGAGGCGCGATAACAAGCGACCTGATCAGCGGCGTTGTGGACGAGTCCTCCTCCAAAGGCAAGATCGTGGTGGGGCAGCCCAAGATGCACCACTACATGGACTTCTCGGGGGTCACTTATGTCAAGTCGAACCTCGAAGAGGCGTCGCGCGCGACTGGCATGAGCATTGTGACCGAGACGAGCCTCAGGAACATGGGAGTAAACCTCCTTGGCAGGCTCGACTGCAAAGGGCTCCTCGTCACGCGCGGGGAACAGGGGATCACCCTCTTCGACAAGGAGAACGTCACCCATTTCCCGCCGCTGGGCGGGAAGAAGAATCTGTTCAGCAAGGTCGGAGTCAGGGACGCGATGACCGGGGTCTTCGCCCTCTGCGTTGCGTCGGGGGGCAACGCATACCAGGCCTCCATACTGAGCAACCTGGCCGGAGAGATAAGGAGCGACCTGCAGAGGAACGCATCCCTCTCCGTGCAGGACCTCGAATCAAAGCTTTCCGGCATCGGCGACTTCATGCGCAGAATCGTCCAGGCACCGGTGAGGAGATGATGGAGACGGCGCAGGAGGTCCTCAGGCTCAAGGAGCTGGCGAGGAACACGAGGAAGCTTATCCTGGAGAGTCTGGCGGAGGCTGGGTCCGGGCACCCAGGCGGATCGCTCTCCGCAGTCGAGCTGCTCGTCACGCTTTACTTCCACGTGATGCACTATGACCCGAAGAACGCGAAGTGGGAGGACAGGGACAGGTTCTTCCTCAGCAAGGGCCATGCGGCCCCGCTACTCTACGCGATTCTTGCCCAGGCGGGGTTCTTTCCGACTGAGGAGTTGATGACGCTGAGGAAGCTTGGGTCCAGGCTTCAGGGTCATCCGAGCATGGGCATCCCGGGCGTAGAGGCGCCGGCTGGCTCCGAGGGCATCGGGCTCTCTTTGGGAGTCGGCACTGCCTTGGCTGGGAAGCTAGACAAGAGGCACTTCCGGACGTACGTCCTGATGGGTGACGGCGAGCAGCAGGAGGGCGAGGTCTGGGAGGCGGCGATGACCGCGTCCAAGTACAGGCTCGACAACCTCACTGGCATCATCGACAGAAACGGAATCCAGCAGGACGGGCTCACGGAGCAGATAATGCCGATAGAGCCGCTGGCCGCCAAGTGGCGTGCCTTCAACTGGAACGTCATCGAGGTGGACGGCTACGACTATCTCCAGCTGCTCGACGCCTTCACCCTGGCCGCGACCGTCAGGAACCGGCCCACCATCGTGATCGCGCACACGGTGAAGGGGAAGGGCATCTCATTCATGGAGTGGTCTCCGCACTACCACGGCACCGCGCCCACGAAGGAGAAGATGCCCGACCTCCTGACCGAGCTCGGGTGATTCCTTGAAGCAGATTCGGGTCGCCCCCTCGATTCTCGCGTGGGACCTGGGGGACCTGCAGGAAGCCGCATCCATCGCCTCAAGGGGGAAGGCTGACCAGCTCCACATCGACGTCATAGACGGCCACTTCGCGCCCAACATCACCTTCGGGCCTGGCACCGTGAAGGCGCTGCGGAAGCACTGCGACCTCAAGTTCGACACACACCTCATGGTGGACCAGCCGGAGGAGTACGCTGAGAAGTTCCTCGACGCTGGCTCCGACCTGCTCACCTTCCACGCCGAACTGCTCGATGGCAAGAGGTTCGACGAGCTCTACCGGACCGTTAGTTCCAGAGGCAAGGAGATGGGTCTGGCAATCAAGCCAGGCACCGAGCTACCGAAATGGGCCGTCGAAAGACTCGACAAACTAAGCGCCCTTGTCGTGATGACAGTGAACCCCGGATTCAGCGGGCAGGCAATGGATATGAACGTGATGCCCAAGCTGCAGAAGCTATCTAGCTTCATCGTGGAGAAGGGATTCGGGACCGATGTCGAGGTCGATGGAGGCGTCGAGCCCGAAAACGTCCAAGAAGTGGTTAAGAGGGGTGGAAACGTTCTCGTCGCTGGAGCGGGCGTGTACGCGAAGAGCGACCCTGTGGCTGCCATCGGAGAGTTGAGGCAGCGGGCCGAGGCTGCTAGGAGGGGGCTCTGATGTCAGGCTCGCAGGCTGCGATGCGAGACGCCTACGGGGAGGCGCTGCTCGAGCTCGGGGCGTCCAACCCCGAGGTTGTCGTGGTCGGCGCTGACACCACCGGTTCGCTAAAGTCTGGCGTCTTCTCGACGAAGTTCCCCGCCCGGTTCTTCAACGTGGGGATAGCCGAGCAGAACCTGGTGGGCGTCGCCGCTGGCCTCGCGCTGGCGGGCAAAGTCGCCTACGCCGGCACCTATGCGATTTTCGTGCCTGGGAAGTGCGTCGACCAGATCCGGAACAACGTGGCGTACCCGAACATCGACGTCAAGATAATCTGCTCGCACGGAGGGATCTCGGTGGGGCCCGACGGCGCGTCCCATCAACAGCTGGAGGATATCGCCATCATGCGCGCCATCCCGAAGATGAAGGTTGTCGTGCCTTGCGACTCTGTCTCCACGAAGGCCATCGTGAAGGCGATAGTGGGCATCCAGGGTCCATTCTACGTCAGGCTGACGAGGCCATCGACCCCCATCGTCTACGCGAACGGGTTCGAGTACAAGCTCGGGAGAGCCAACGTCCTGAGGGAGGGGGACGACGTGGCCATCGTCGCATGCGGAATCATGGTGCCCGAGGCGATGAAGGCTGCTGATTCGCTGAAGAGTAGGGGTATCTCGGCTTCCGTGATCGACCTGCACACGGTCAAGCCAATTGATTCCGAAACTATGATCAGGTTCGCGAGAAGGTGCGGCTGTGTCGTCACAGCCGAAGAACACAACATAATGGGCGGGATGGGCTCAGCGGTCGCAGAGATTCTGGTCGAGAACGCTCCGGTCCCCATGAAGCGCGTCGGGGTGATGGACACCTTCGGGGAGAGTGGTGAAGCCCAGGAGCTTCTCCAAAAGTACGGGCTCACATCGGCTCGGATCGAGGAAGCAGCGAACTCGGTGAGGCAACGGGCCAAGTAGGCAAGACCTCGAGAAGCTCGCCGACTTTAAATAGCGAAGAGAGCCGTTTCAATCCCGTTGCACCTCTATCTCGACACGGCCAACCTAGCCTCGATCAAGAAGTTCAACCAGATGGGCATAGTGGACGGCGTGACGACCAATCCGACCCTGGTCTCAAGGGAGGAGGGTGAGTTCGAGCAGATCGTCGTCGCAATCTGCAAGGAGGTCAAGGGCCCTGTCAGCGCCGAGGTCGTCAGCACAGACCACGACGGCATGGTGAAGGAAGCGAAGCACCTGTCCTCCCTGGCCACGAACGTGGTCGTCAAGATCCCGATAATCCCCGAGGGCCTGAGGGCGACGAAAACGGTGAGCACGATGGGGATACCCGTCAACATGACGCTCATCTTCTCGGCGAATCAAGGGCTGCTCGCTGCGAAGGCAGGCGCATCATACCTCAGCCCATTCATAGGCAGACTGGACGACGTCGGTCAGAGAGGGATGGACGTCGTCGAGGACCTGGTCAAGATACGGGACAACTACAAGCTCAGGGCAAAGGTGCTGGTCGGCAGCATCAGGCACCCCCAGCACGTGATCGAAGCCGCGAAGGCCGGAGCAGACATAGCGACGATGCCCCCGGAGGTGATGGAGAAGATGATGCAGCACCCCCTCACCGATTCCGGCCTGGAAAGGTTCCTGGACGACTGGAACAAAGCCAAGAGAGCGAAGCCCTCAATAACCGTCTGAGCCTCCTCCTAACGATGCGCTACGTCGTGGACCAGATGCTTGCGGGTCTCGCGAAGGAGCTCTCAGCCTCTGGTATCGACTGCTTGACCGCCCAGATGGCGCTCAGGGGCAACGAGGACTCTAGCAAGGGCATCGATGACGACGAGATTTTCGAGTATTTGATGAAGGACCGGGGCTCCGTGACGCTGATAACCATAGACAACGACCTTGCGAAGTACTGCAAGCGGTTCGGAATCCCCTGCATCCGGGTCCAGGACGCGGTCCTGCAAGCAATCAGGTCGTCAGGGCACACGTGACGAGGCAAGATTCTTATTGAAGGCGCAAACGCGCACTCCCATGGCTAAGACATACTCTCTACCACCACTTCCATACGCATACAACGCATTGCAGCCCTACATCTCGGAGAAGACGATGACGCTTCACCACACCAAGAATCACCAAGCATATGTCAATGGGGCAAACTCCGCCCTCGAAAAGCTCGAGAAGGCACGAAAGGGGGAGATGCAGATTGACACAAGGGCTGTACTCCGCGACTACAGTTTCAGCGTGAACGGTCACATCCTCCATTCCATCTTCTGGCCGAACATGGCCCCCCCCGGCAAGGGAGGCGGCGCACCAGGAGGAAAACTTGCCGACAGAATCAACCAAGACTTTGGCGGCTTCGACAAGTTCAAGGCGCAGTTCACTGATGCCGCAAAGACAGTTGAGGGTGCGGGCTGGGCTCTCCTCCTTTACGACTCCGAAACATCACAGCTAGTGATGACGCAGGTCGAGAAGCAGAACTTCATGCACCTCGCCCAGATGCCAATACTCCTTGGGATCGATGTATGGGAACACGCCTTTGCGCACGACTATGGTCCAGACAGACCAAAGTACATCGAAGCATGGTGGAATGTGGTCAACTGGTCTGATGTTGACGCAAGACTGGGCAGGGCCCTCAGATAGGCCCACCCAGCCTTCGGTTTTTGTACGCTTCCTCGGCTTCCCTTACAAAACCAGTCACTTCTTCACTGATCGTCCTTTGGACCGTTCGCACCTTTGCCTCAATCTTGGACCATTTCTTCGCGGGGGAGCAGGACATTGCAAGAATCTTGCGCCTCACCTTCTCGCTTTGTTTCAAGGGCAGGAGATGGAGCAAGCCAAGGACTTCGGCTCTCTTCTGCACGCAAAGGACCAACATATCTTTGTTGTAACGTATGTCGTAGCCCGGGGTCACCTGTCCCCTTGGAGCTGAAAGGTAAGGACCACCTGGATGGTAACCCGCGGCCCTCAACTCTCGTTTGATGTGCCTGAGTAGCCTGCCGTCCTGATTCGAAACCGCCATCATCGCTCTTGCGTATATCCCCGACCTCACAACGTTCACCGATCCGTCAGAATCGACAATACCGGCCAGCCAGGCGAAGAATTTGGCGGGCCCCTCTTTCCATTTCGGGTAGTGTTTCCTTGGCGCGGGCAGCATGAACTCGAAGCTGTAATCGAGTCTCGCGCCGACCTTCCATCTGTATCCGCTGATTCTATCGAAGATAGGGTAGACATACACAGGACCGTTTGCCTGGAAGAGGGATTTGAAGAGCGAAGCGAAGGCTGGGTGCGTCGTCGTGGAGGAAGCCATTATGGCCAGGCCGCTCGCGCGCCTTACATGGAGGTCTCCTTCGGCGAAGCCCATCAGATATGCCTGTTCGAGCTCAGACACGAGGAAATGTGTCAGCCGATGCTTGGATCGCTTTTGGGCCGAAAGTCGGTTCGCCTCGGCCTCAGACCGCACGTTGACTCCCAATCGATTGCATAAACCCCACACGAAAGTGAATGATCGCCCCATCATCTGTGAAATCTCGAGGAGTGAGAAGTTTCGGGAATTGTGCAGGAAGTGTAGCGCTCCCCTGACGGATTCGATTTCTTCCTTCGTTAGCCATCGAAGGTCAACGTGCCTTGAATGCGCGAGTTTCTGGATAACCTGCTTGACCTCACCTGCTATTTCCTCTCTTTGACTGCCCACTGAATCTTGCGAGCAAATATCCTAAAAAGCGCCCATCGACCTATCGGTCTTTCTTGAATGACGTGCTCGCGAAGTCAGCGCAAGCTTCGACGGTGCGATCGAGATCCTTCGTCTCGTGAGCTGTAGAGAGGGCGCACGGATGGCCCGGGAGAATGAACGTCCCCTTCAGCATCAGTGAGAGCGCGAATCTTGACGCCTGCGCCTTGCTTTTCTTGGCCACCTGCTCCGCGCTTGATTGCTCACCTCCAAAGTGAGTTAGGAACAGCGACCCAAGCCCAGTGGTTCTGGTTTGCACCCCGTTCATCAACATCGCCTCGTCAATCCTCCTTCTCAGGTCGATGCCCATCTTCTCCAACCTTCCGTAAACACGTGTTCTGTTCCTTCTTAGGAACCTGACTGTCGCCAGCCCAGCGGTCATGGTCATCGGGTTCTCGGAGAAAGTGCCGCCTCCAATCGAGACGAACCCCTTTTTCCTGGCAGGGTCGGCTTGCTCCAGTATTTCCTTCCTCCCCGCCACTAGGCCGATAGGCATTCCACCTCCGACAATCTTCCCAAAGCTCGCCAGGTCGGGTTTGACTCGGTATCGTTCCTGCGCCCCACCGAGCGCCACCCTGTACCCTGTGATGATCTCGTCGAAGGCCAGGAGAATGCCCGCTTTGTCGGCCAGCTCTCTCAGCCCCTTCAGGTAGTCGGGTTCGGCGGGCAAGCAGCCACCCGCGCCGAGGACGGGCTCGAGAAAGATCACGGCGGTGTCATTTCGCGAATCCCTGACCGCTCGTTCCACCGATTCGAGGTCGTTGAACTTCACGGTCTTCGTGAACGCCTGCTCCTGGGGGAGTATTCCCTCTCCCTCGGGCCTGTCGAACGGCGCGTGCACCCCTTTGTTCAGTTCGGTGTTGTATCCGTGCCACCCCCCAGCCATCTTGATCACAGTCCTCTTCCCTGTGTATCCTCTCGCGAGCCTGACAAGGTACATAGTAGCCTCGGCCCCAGAGTTGCAGAAGCGGAGCAGTTCGGCGCATGGGACCGATTTCTGGACCTCCTCTCCGAGCTCCACCGACAACCTGCTGCTCGTCCCGAAGTGAGTTCCCCCTTTGATCTGTTCTCGCAGCGCCCTTGCTACCACAGCGGGAGAGTGCCCCAGTATGAGGGCCATGTGGCCCATCCAATAGTCGACGTATCTGTTTCCGTCTTCGTCCCAGATGTGCTGGTTCTTCGCCCTGCTGACGAAGAGCGGGTACGGCTCGTAGTACCTCGCGTTGTGGTTTACTCCACCTGCGAAGACGCGCTTCGCCCTTGCGAAGAGCTTCCGCGAGCCTTCCGTCCTTTCCTCGTAGCTGCCGACCATCCTTTCATCGTCGCGCCCTTTCCCTATTTGAAATCTGCCTTCGCAGGAATAGCTTATCATCTGGGACGGAACCTCTCGGACTGAGTTGGAATTCGCGCTAAGGCCGGAGTCACCGTTCGCCCTCGAGTACACCCTCGAGAGTGGGCAGGTCTTCAGGTGGGATCACAGGGATGAGTGGTGGTACGGGGTCGTGGACGGCGGCGTCTTGAAAATCAAGATGGAGGGGGACGCGCTCAGCTGCTTATCTAGCAGCGACCGCATCGACGGCAGGTACGCAGCCAACTACTTCAGACTGGACGAGGACCCCAGGCCCATGTTCGCGTCCCTTATGGCCGACAGCGTCATGGCCCGTGCCGTCCAGGAATTCTACGGGATGCGGCTGATCCGCCAAGACCCTTGGGAGTGTCTTGCCTCCTTCGTGCTCGCTACGAACTCCAACATACCCAGAATCCGGAGGATGGTCACCAACGTCTGCGATTCCTTCGGTGACGAGTTTTCATTCGAAGGAGCCGCGTATCATGCGTTCCCGAAGCCGGATGTGCTGGCCGAGGCTGGCGTCGACGAACTCGCAAAATGCGGGCTCGGGTACAGGGCGCCGTTCCTGAAGAGGGTCGCCCAGTCGGTCGACGGGGGGAGGCTCGACTTTGGAGAACTTGCATTGGTAGGCTACGAGAGCGCGAGGGAGAGGCTGCTGAGCCGGTTGTTCGGTGAAAAGCTGCTGCTGGGGGTCGGACCCAAGGTGGCGGACTGCGTCCTCCTTTTCTCATGCGGCAAGGACGAGGCATTTCCGATTGACGTGTGGGTGGCAAGAGCACTGCTACGCTACTTTCCCGAACTGGTCGAGCCTCCACTCAGGAAGAAGCTGGCCAAGAGCTCGAAGAAGAGCCTCACCTCGAAGGAGTATGAGCGGGTCTCCGCAGCGGCGAGGGAGCGCTTCGGGCGGAATGCGGGTTATGCCCAGCAGTACCTGTTCATGATGGCTAGGTCCGAGGGGATCGTTTAGGCTTCTTCGCGGCCTGTTTGCGCGGGGCCCGCTTCTCGGGCCTCGTCTTCTCTACTTTTTCCGCTTTTACCTTCCCCGCCTTCTTTGGAGCTTCCTCGGGCTGGGCCTTCGGTTCGGGTGGCTTCGAGGGCGCGACATACCATTTCTTCAGCGAACCAATGTTCCATCCCAAGACCGACCTCCTCCTCAAATCCATCGGAAGTTTCCAGCGACGGGCAAGCGCTAGCGGAAGGTCAGCCCCCTCCAACTCCCCGATCGAGAAGCCTCTGCCCTGCCTTTCGACCATCTCTTGTCCTCGTCTGGAGCTCACCATCGCCGTCGGATCTGCACCTCTCGGTCGCGCTGCCCGCTCTTTTCTTACCTGAGCGGGTTTCGGTTCCTCTTCTCCCTTCTTGGTGCTGCGCTTTCCTGGCTTCTCCGCTTTCGGGCTCAACTCACTTTACCCCCCTTCGTTCAGATAATAACGGTTGCCCGTGATAACCTGATTCCCAGACTTCTTTGCGGGCGAGCTAGTCAGCGCTGGGCTTTTTCGACCCGAAGTAGATCGCGAGCAGTCCGAGTATTGCCAGAACGGCCCCGCCCACCGTGATCGGTGTGCTCTTGAGTACGAGGTACCCAGGAACCAGAACTGCGTCGATCCCAAGTATCACGAGGAGGATTCCGAACGCGAAGATGCTCCCGCTGGAGAGGGGAACCGGGGCGTATACTGTCCCACCCGCGTGCGGAGTTGGCGGCGCAGGCGTGACCTGTCTAAATGAAGGGAGGCCCCCCTTCATCAAGCCCATCGGAAAGAACAAGATCCCCAGCGCAAGTAATATGCTCGAGGTCCCCTGAGCCGCCCCTGGCTCTGGGCTAGGGATGAGGCAGTAGCAGGAGTCGCCCGATGGCGTCATCGGGCCGTTGAACAGTACTATGCCTGTGACTCCAATTAGGATGAAGACTATGGAAAGGGCAAGGAACTCGGAATCCAAGCTCTTTCGCCAGAACGCCCTTCAGCGTTCTTAAGCATTTCTGGCTGAGAGCGGCCTCAGCCGTGAGCCGACCTTCTCAGGATGATGCCAGCCGCGAGCACTCCAATCAACACCGCCGCGAGTCCCGCGCCGTTCACCATCGCGAATGAGGTGGCTCCCTGCTCTTCGTGCGAACCCATGATGTAGAAAAGGGAATAGGCCAATAGTGTGATTGCCGCGAATGCGATCGGAATCCACAGCCTCAACCTACGGTACAACCTCCCCAGACACCCTTCGAAGGGTTTCCAACGAATGGTAGATCGGATATGCCGCCATTGCGACCCACAGGGATGCCAGCGGTAACCAAGAACGCAAGCGGGATGAGGGGCTGTTATCTCCGTGCGTGCTTAAGAATATCGACCCCTTGATAGGCTACTTGAGGGACAGAAGGGGCGGCTACAGAAGGCTCTCCGAAAGAATCAGGCTCTACGACGAAGCTAGGAGGCTACAAGGGCTGGGTCTCAGCCGCGCACGAATAGGTCGGACGCTGGGTGTGGCCCAAAGCCAGATTGGCGACTGGTTGGTCCGAGGTGTCCGTCCGCGCCGAGACCGATACGACCCCGATCTGGCCCCCGGCCCGGACTTGTCATACCTGATTGGCTTCTGGCTGGGAGACGGCCGAAACGCAGGTCAACAAAAGAAGGTGAGGTTCAAGCTTGCTGATAAGGAGCAAATTCTGCATGTCAATCGCATCCTCGCGCGACTGCTCGGCAGAGAGCCGAAGCCGATTCTGATGGATGGGACTTTCTATACAATTGACTACGACACATCGGTGCTCTACGACTACATCTCCCAACCATTGAAGAGGTTGGAGCAATGCATTCAGTTTTTCAAGGCAGATTTCTTGAGAGGTTTCTTTGACGCAGAAGGCTATGTCAGCTGTTACGTAGACGCCTCAGGCAAACGGCTGGGTGGCCTTATCATTGGAGCCGCGAATACTAACCTCGAGTATCTTCGAATAGTTCGAAACCATCTTGCGCGACTAGGCATCAAGAGTTCAATCCGCAGAACGAACAGGAGGGGTGAGTCAATGACGATTCGAGGAAATACCTGGGTGCGGAAACATGACGTCTGTCATCTGATCATAAGACGGCAGGGATCAATCAAGAAGTTCTTCGTCCGCGTGGGATTCAGGAACCGTGCAAAGCAAGGGAAATTGGGGGATTTGATATCACTCCTTTCTCTTCCTCAAAGGCAGAGATACGATTGGTTTGTTAACCATTATGCTAAAAGAGGCCGCCGTTGGTACAAAACCGCCTAGCCGCTCCTTTTTTCTGTCCCGCGGGCAGGAACCTTCGCGCCCGAAGGCGCTTTTGAGCCTGCGACACTCCGGTGACTGTTGCCTGCGTAGGCTGGACGGGTCAGCCAAGAGCCGACCACTACAGCCGGAAGCTGATGGCTCCTTTCGGATCTACCAGGCTGAGCTACCGCGGGACAGCGCCGCAACCTGCTCAGATTTCTTAAGGGTTTCCGCGCGAAACGGAAAACCCAATATACGGTGCGGAAAAGCTCGTCTTTGCAACCTGGTCATCTCAGTGAGCCTCAGGGACTACTTAGCAGTCATCAAGCCACGGATCATACCCCTGCTTGTTTTTGTAGCGCTCGGCTCTTCAGTCATTGCTTCGAGAGGCCTGCCGCCCCTGCCTGTCCTGGTTGGCGTCCTCGCTGGGGGCACCATGGCCTCTGCGGGAGCCCTGGCGCTCAACAGCTACTTGGAGATGGGAATCGATTCCCGGATGAAGAGGACCATGAACCGGCCGCTCCCGGCGCATCGCATAGTGCCACCGAGCCACGCGCTGGTGCTCGGATTCGCGTTGCTCGCTTCCGGCATAGTGATCGCGTCCTTCACGATAAACGCCGTCGCCACTTTCTTCATCGCCTTCGGCGCCTTCGTATACGTCCCTGTCTACACGATATGGCTCAAGCCACGGACGAGCTGGAACATCGTGCTTGGGGGCTTCGCCGGGAGCTGCGCAGCCCTTGCCGGCTGGTACGCCGTGACCTTCGCTAACCCTGTGGTTGGGTGGATTCTGGCGACGCTCGTTCTTGTTTGGACTCCCAGCCACTTCTGGAGCCTCGCTGTGATAATGGAGGAAGACTACTCGGCGGTGGGCATCCCGATGCTGCCTTCAGTGGTGGGCTCTGCGGCAGCCTCGAAGTACATCGTGGCAAACACACTGATTCTCATACCAGTGAGCCTGTCGCTGGCGCCATTCCTCTTCGGAACGGGCCTGCTGATCTACCTTGGGGGCGTACTGCTCTTCGACGCCTTCTTGCTTGCCACGAACATCAAGGTTCTGCGCGCGCCGACCAAGGAGAACGCCTTCCTTGCTTTCAAGTTCTCCGCGCCCTACCTCGCGGTGATCTTCCTCGTGGCCATGGTCGCGGCCGTAATCTAGCGCGCAACCCTTTATCCATCCTTCCGTTGTGATGATGCTCCCTTGCCAAGCATCTACGCGGTCCACTACGCAGAGATTGCGCTGAAGGGGCAGAACAGGCCCGAGTTCGTGCGTTCCCTGAGGCGGAACCTCAGGCGCGTCGCGGTGGGCCTAGGCGATGTGAAGGTCGAGTCCAAGGACGGGAGGTTCATCCTCGAGACTTCTGCGGACCAACCTCTTGTCGAATCAGCACTGTCGAAGGTCTTCGGGGTGGCATGGTACGCAAAGGCGTCCCAGGTCGATGAGGATTACGCTGAGATAAAGGAGGCCATCCTCAGCGCGGCCCGCGGTGGTACTGGAAGCTTCATGATTGCGGCGCGCAGGTCGGACAAGACCTTCCCCTTAGGGTCGATGGAACTGGCGAGGCGTCTCGGCGGCGACGTGGTCGCGGACACCGGGAGGCGCGTGGACCTATCCGAGCCCGCAGCGACGTTCCATGTCGACGTCCTGAGAGGGCGGGCACTGGTCTATTCCGAGAAGAGGAGGGGCCTCGGAGGCCTGCCAGTGGGCACGGGCGGAAGGGTGATGCACCTCTTCTCAGGAGGGATAGATTCTCCAGTGGCCGCTTGGCTGCTGATGAAACGGGGCTGCCAGCCGATCTACGTTCACTTCTTTCTCGCGCCGACGGCCGAGTACGCTCTGGACAGCAAGGTCGCCCGCCTCGTCAGGCTCCTCACCGAATACACAGGCAGGAGCAGCCTCCTCTTGATCCCCTTCACGGAGTATCAGCTGGCTACTGTCGGCGCCCCATTTGATTCCGAGCCTTCCCTCTTCAGGAGGTTCATGAGGGTGACAGCCGAGGAGCTTGCACTGCTCTTCCGGGCGAACGCGGTCTCCACCGGCGACAGCCTCTCCCAGGCAGCTTCGCAGACCATCTGGAACATCGGGGTCTTCGACAGCGGGTCGAAGTTCCCAATCCTCAGGCCTCTCCTTGGCTACGACAAGGAGGAGATAGTCCAACTGGCCAAGAGGATTGGCACCTACGAGCCTTCAATAGAGGAATACAGAGACTGCTGCGCCATTATCACCAGGCACCCCAAGACGCGGGTCAAGGGGGCCCTGATCGACACTCTGTCGGATTTCCACGACTTCCCCTCCCTAGCAAGGCGCTGCATTTCTCACGGGACGATGGCTACCTACGACCTCAGGAAGGAGCGTCCCGACGTCACCCCACTCAACGACCTAGTCATCTCGAGAAGGCTTCGGGCAACAAAGACCCTGTAGGGGCGGGCGAGCGCGTCCTTGGGAGCAGGGCCAAGTGGGAGGGGAGGCAGAAATATTAACAGGCGCCAAACCGGGATTCTGGTGAACACGATGAGCGAAACGATTCAACACATACAGGAAGACAAGTTCCAGAGTGAGGTCATCCACTCAGAGATGCCCGTGCTTGTGGACTTCTACGCCGACTGGTGCGGACCATGCAGGATGATCGCCCCAGCGATCGAGCAGCTGTCGCGAGAGTATGCAGGGAGGGTGAAGTTCGTGAAGGTGAACACGGATGACAACCAGAAGCTAGCTGCCAGCTTCGGCATCTTGAGCATACCCACAGTGATGTTCTTCTCAAAGGGTAAGGTTGAAGACATGGTCGTAGGCGCTGTGCCCGCCGCAGTCTTCAAGAAGAAGCTGGAAAGCCTGACTGCCGCGTAGCCTGCAAACAATTTAAGACAACTCGAGAGAGGAGCGTCCGATTTGCACGGCAGGACAGTGATGCTCGCCTACACGCTGTTCTTTCTCTTTGCCGTCATCGTAGTCGGTGCGTATGTTGCAGCCGGCGACTACGGCGAGGCCTGCGGATCGCAGGTGCCTGCGGACTGGCCTCTTTGCAACGGCAACCTTTTCCCCCCCGCGCAAGTTGGGCCGATCGTCGAGTACTCGCACAGGCTCCTTGCGGCTCTCTCATCTCTCTTCCTCTTCGTGACAACGTTCCTCTACTGGAGGGCTGCCACTGGCCCGAACCCCTCAACCAGGGCGCTGATAGTTGCCTCACTTCTGCTTCTCTTCCAGATTTTCCTCGGGGCGCTCGTCGTGGCCCAGAACCTCGGTCCTGCGCTCGTGGCGCTCCATCAAGCCACAGCGACACTGATCTTCGGATTTGCGGTGGCAGCCCTGGCAATGGACACGGACTAGCCGCGAACGGTTTTATCCGTCGGGATGAGGGGCGAGCACGCAGATTGGACCTTGAGACGAGGCTGGACCATGTGCGACGGGTCGGCGAAGAAATCATCACCGAGAAGGAGCTTCGCGACCTGCTCGCGACGAACGACCACCCTTCCGCATACGACGGCTTCGAGCCCAGCGGGCTTGCACACATAGCATTCGGCGTCCTGCGAGCGATAAACATCAACGACCTGCAGAAGGCAGGCGTTCATTTCAAGCTCTGGATTGCAGACTGGTTCGCTTGGCTGAACAACAAGATGGGAGGCGACCTGGACAAGATCCACCAGGTCGGCGATTACTTCATCGAGGTCTGGAAGGCCGCAGGAGTTGACGTCTCGAACGTTGAGTTGCTCTGGACAAGCGACGCAGTAAAGGGGGACGACTACTGGAAGAAGGTAGTTCGCGTCGCCCAGAACGTCACGCTTGCGAGGAGCCGGAGGGCGATAAGCATAATGGGCAGAACATCCAAGGACCTCGTCCAGACTTCGCAGCTCTTGTATCCGATGATGCAGGTGGCCGACATATTCTGGCTCGACGTGGACATCTGCCAGCTTGGTCTGGACCAGAGGCGTGCTAACATCCTCGCGAGAGAGGTCTCGGAGAAGCTGCATTGGAAGAGGCCGGTTGCCGTCCACCACCACATGCTCATGGGACTCAAGGGGGCAAGGGAACCCGAGGGGTTCGACGAAGACCCGTCGATAGACAAGGAGATCGCGAGCAAGATGAGCAAGAGCAGGCCAGAGACTTCGATCTTCGTCCATGACAGCAGGGAGGCGATCGCGAAGAAGCTCGGGGACGCCTACTGCCCCCAGAAGGTCGTGAAGGGGAATCCTGTGCTCGAGTACTCGAAGTACATCGTTTTCAGGAAGATGAAGGGGCTGAAAGTCGAGCGGCCCGCAAAATACGGTGGCGACGTGGAGTTCGCCTCCTACGGTGAGCTCGAGGATGCGTACAGGAACGGTGCGCTCCATCCCGCCGACCTGAAGAAAGGCGTGGCAACGGCCCTTGACGAGGTCGTCGCTCCGATTCGCACCCACTTTGAAAAGGACCCGTCAGCAAGACGGCTCTACGAGGCCGTCAAGGCTGCAGAGGTCACCCGGTAGTTCCGCCGAGTCAAGGAGGATCTTGTCTCGGCTTGGAGCGAGCCCGACCAGGCTCGCCGTGGATGCTATGCTCGGTTCCCTGGCCAGGAAGCTGCGCTCCTTCGGATTCGACACGATCTATTACAACGGCGGGCAAGATGCGGACCTCCTGGGGTTGTGCAGGCGCCAGCGGAGGATCCTAGTCACAGCCGACCGCCTCCTGTCAATCCGGGCCGAGAGGGCCGGGCTAGGAGTCCTCCTGGTCTCCGGGAGCACGGACGGCAGCAGGATCACGGCGATGATTGCGGGCGCACGGCAGAGGGGGCTGGCCCTTCGCAAAGGAGAATCGCTGTGCTCCGTTTGCAACGGAAGGCTCACCCCGATCCCGAAGAGTGCGGCCGTGGAGACTCTACCTGCAGCGGTCGTAAGGAGGCACAGGACGTTCCTCCGTTGCGAGGACTGCGGCAAGGTCTACTGGAGGGGGAGCCACTGGAAAAAGTTAAGGAGGCTGGAGCGCCTCTTCGAGAACCGGCGCTAAGACGGGCGATTTGGGCTTGCATCTATCAGCAGAGCAGGGGAAGGCTCTTGTCCAGTTGGCGAGGTCCACGCTGGACTCCTTTGTGCTGAGGCGGGAGCGCGGTCCCACGACTATGCAGAATGAATACTTGGCGGAGAAGAGGGGCGTATTCGTGACCTTGAGCCTCCTGGAGGGGCGGGAGCGCAGCCTCAGAGGCTGCATCGGATTCCCTCACCCAACGAAGCCTCTCGGCATAGCCGTCCAGGAGGCAACCATAGCCGCGGCTTCAGAGGACCCGCGTTTCCCCCCCGTCCAGAGCGGGGAGCTCAGCTCAATCGTTGTCGAGGTTAGCATCCTCACGGTCCCAGTGCCGGTCGAGGTTCGGCGAAGGCAGGATCTCCCCTCAAAGGTCAAGATTGGTGAGGACGGGCTGATCATTTCTACGAGCTTCACGAGCGGAATACTTCTGCCCCAGGTCGCGGTCGAGCACGGAATGGGCGCCGAGGAGTTCCTGTCACAGGCGTGCATGAAGGCCGGACTCACCCCCGATTCGTGGCTCGACGAGTCTACCACCGTGCAGACCTTCGGCGCTGACATCTTCGCCGAGCGGACCCCCGGGGGCGACGCCGCGCGAGTCGAGTTGTGAGCGTGTCCATTTGAAGCGCGTGTACATCGGGTGCTTCGGGTCCGGACTGGGCCATGCGACCCGCATGCTCGAGATTGCAGACCTCCTGCGGACAAGTGGCGTGCAGGTCAGATTCTCAAGTTCGGGAGAGGTCGTCGATTTCGTCGAGAGGCGCGGTTACAAGTGCAACAGACTCCCGCTCGCGGACGTTCAGTACGGAGAGAACGGAGAGATGTCGCTTAGAGCGACAATGGCCGAATCACCCAAGATTCTTGCGCGGACCTACAGGCAGGTCTACCTCGAGGTGGGAAACCTGAAGGGTTTCCAGCCTGACCTCGTCCTCAGCGACTCAGCCATCTCGACCGTTTTCGCCGCACGAAGCCTGAAGCTTAGGGTGTACACGATACTCAACCAGCTGAACCTGAACGCCCGGACCTCGAACGCCGGGGTCGGAGTGTCGCTCCTCTCCGGTGGCACCTCTGCGGGCGTGGCGAAGATATGGGAGATGAGCGAGGCGATTCTGCTCCCTGACCTCCCGCCGCCATACACAATCAGTGAATCGAGCCTGTGGGCTGGGAAGGTGAAGAGTGTCCGGTACATCGGGTTCCTGACTGGTTCGGAGGGAGGAGGAAACGACGCTGTCTCCTCTGCATTCAAAGCTGAGCCTCGTCCCAAGGTCTTCTGGCAGGTCTCCGGCCCCCCTCAGACCAGGGGCCCCTTCATCAGGGCTGCAAAAGCGATTGCTTCGGCCCTGGCTGGCGTCTACGCCTTCGTAGTGACGGAAGGAGATCCAAATGCGAGCAGGGTGCCGGTCCGGATCAAAGGGGGCTGGGCCTACGGCTGGTGCGGCGTGTCGCAAGCCTACTTCGACCATTGCAACATCGTAGTATCGCGGGCGGGACATGGCACGATTGCTAGGGCTATCACAGCCTCAAAGCCCTCTCTCCTTGTGCCGATCACGAACCAATCAGAACAGGAGGGCAACGCGGCGAAGGCGGCCAAGCTTGGCGTGTCGATCACGGTCAAACAGGAGAGTCTGAACGTCGAGTCATTCAGGCGAGCTGTGGAAGCGCTGAGTAGGGAACCCTACCCCTCGCGTGCCGCGCGCCTCGGGAAGATCGCCAGAAACTACGACGCAAAGAGGACAATAACGAGTCTGGTCTCTTCCGTCCGGACCTGAAGAGGAGGACTACTCGGCGGGGGCGCTCTCTCTCTCGCGTAGAGCCCGCTTCTCAGGTGAGCCAACCAAGATGAGCCGCATCACACTTTTAGCCCGTGTGGTCGCGGGTGGAGACCGTGAAGGACGATAAGTTCGCTCCGACCACCGCAGCCCAGGTCACTCGCGGCGTTGCCAACCCGGCGGTCGAACTGAACGGCTGGGTCGCGAGGAGGCACACGGTCGGGGGATTGGTGTTCATCCTGCTGCGGGATGGCACAGGTTACGTCCAAGTCTCGGCCAGGAAAGGAGTCGCGTCCGATCGAGCATTCCAGGCAGCAAAGTCAGCGACAAAGGAGTCAGCGGTGACGGTCAAGGGCGACGTCAAGGAAGACCCTCGCGCCCCCGGGGGCAAGGAGATAACCGTCAAGGAGTTCGAAGTCGTCTCGCTCTCGGAGAGCTGGCCCATCACGAAGACGGCGGTCAAGTCGGCCTCCTTCCTGTTCGACAAGCGGCACCTCAGCATCAGGGGGCCGAAGGCCATAGCCGCGATGAAGATCAGGGCCGACGTAATCGGCGCCGCTTTCGAATACTTCACCAAGAACGGTTTCTGCCTCATCAGCGCGCCGACCTTCGTGCAGGCGGCAGTGGAGGGCGGGTCGACGCTCTTTGGCGTCGACTACTACGGGAAGAAGGCATACTTGAGCCAGAGCGCCCAGTTCTACGAGGAGGCGTCCCTCGCCGCGCTCCAGAAGGTGTGGATATTCCAGCCCGCCTTTAGGGCCGAAAAGTCGAAGACGCCGAAGCACCTAACGGAATTCTGGATGATCGAGGCGGAACAAGCCTTTGTGGACCAGCCGCAGAATATGAGGGTCCAGGAGGAACTGCTCGCGGCAATGGTGAGGCGGGTCGTCGAGAGACGCCAGGATGAGCTCAAGACGCTCGGAAGGAAGATCAAGGAACCCACTCTCCCGCTCCCCAGGATCACGTACGACGAGGCGAGGACGGTAGCCGCCAAAGCAGGCTTTCCGTTCGAATGGGGCGAAGACATCCCCACAGAGGCCGAAAGGGCCGTCAGCATGACGGAGGATTCCCCCTTCTTCATTACGGACTACCCCCTTGCAGCGCGGGCCTTCTACCACATGACCTACTCTGACAGGCCGAAGGTGACGAAGTCTGCCGACCTCATCGCCCCCGAGGGCATCGGAGAGCTTGCGACAGGGGGGCAAAGGATTCATGACCATAGGGACCTCATGGCAAGAATTGCGAGCCAGGACCTCCCCACAGAGTCGTTCTCATGGTATCTTGAGCTCAGGAAGTACGGAATGCCTCCCCACTCAGGCTTCGGCATAGGAGTCGAGCGGACGACGCGTTGGATCGCCGGGCTCAGGCACATCAGGTCTGCGAGCCTCTTCCCCAGAACAGTTTCACGGATCTCCCCCTAGCTCACACTTAATTAGGTGAGAGCGGGTCGGTGAACTGTTGACTGAAACTGAGGTCGAGAAGAATCTCGAACTCACCGGACTCCCTGGCGTCGGCCCCGCGACGAAGCAGAAGCTGAACGATGCCGGGATCTACAGCGTCCTGGACCTCGCGACCGCCGGGCCGATGGACATCGCCGACGCTGTTGACATCGACGTTTCAAAGGCTGTGGAGCTGAACAACAAGGCGAGGAAGAAGCTCGTCGAGCTGGGTAGGCTCGAGCCTGACTTCATCTCAGCCTCGGACCTCATGAAGAAGAGGCTTGCAATCGACAGGATCTCGACAGGTTCCAAGAACCTGGACGACCTGCTCGGAGGGGGCATAGAGACGTGGGCAATGACGGAGTTCTTCGGGGAGTTTGGCTCCGGGAAATCGCAGATCTGCCACACCCTCAGCGTAATGGTCCAGCAGCCCCACGACCAAGGGGGGCTCGACGGCGCCGCAATCTACATAGACACGGAAGGGACCTTCAGGCCCGAAAGAATCTCCGAGATCGCAGAGGCAAGGGACCTGAAGCCAGAAGAAATCCTGAGCAGGATCACCGTGGCGAGGGCCTACAACAGCGCCCACCAGGAGCTGATAGTGAGGGACCTGGGGAAGGTCATCGAAGCGAACAAAGTGAAACTCCTCGTCCTCGACAGCGCCGTGGCCCACTACAGGGCCGAATATGTGGGAAGGGGCACGCTGGCCGAAAGGCAGCAGAGGCTGAACAGGTTCATGCATCTCCTAATCAGGACAGCGGAAGTTTACAACGTCGCCGTTGTGGTGACCAACCAGGTCCAATCGGCGCCGGACTCATTCTTCGGCGACCCGACGAGGCCGACAGGGGGCCACGTAGTTGCGCACACGAGCACATACAGAATCTATCTCAGGAAGGCAGCCAAGAACAGGATCGCCAGAATGGTGGACAGCCCGTACCACCCTGAGCGAGACGCGGTCTTCATGCTGGACGAAAAGGGCGTCGACGACCCACCTGAAGAATCAATAAGAAAGCGATAGCCGAATCAACGGTTTTATAGTGAATTCTGGTCGGGCCTCCGACTCTCAGTTGAAGCTTGCGAAGCTCCTCGCTCTTGTCATCGCGCTGTCGATGGCGCTTCTCCCCCTCGTCCCGCCTCAAATCCACGCGCAGACTGGATACACCGAGAGGATCGACGCCTACGTAGCGGGGACGGACGCGCTCTGGTTCATCCAGCTGGGAGGCGTCAACGTCTCGAATTCGCACGTCGCCTCCGCCGAGTCGACCCCCGGGTTGAACTCGTACAACCTAACCGCGATAAAGACGACGTCTTGGGTCTCGGATTTCCAAACGTTCGGGCCCCAGGGCTACGGTGTCCTACCCGTCCCGTTCGTCCCGCCGCAAGGCGCCTTCCTTACAGTCGGCGCCACCTCCTTCTCCGCCGCAAGCGCGGCCGCAGCTCAATTCGCGTCCTATTTGGTAACTTCATTCAAGTCGACGTCCAACGCCAGCGACCGATACGTCTTCTTCGCTCCCATCTCCTTCTCGTCAGTCATGCCACCGACGCTCCTCAGGCTGCTCCCTCTGGGCAACGCAGGATTCCTCGCGCCGATAACGGAGGCCAAGTTCATCACCCTGGATTCGCCCATCGTGACCCTCTCTGGGCAGAGACAGCAGGGGGGTTTTTCGCACGAATTGACCATCGGCTCCATCACATCCAGCGGACTGGACTCCACCTCGCGGCCGAGCCTCCTCAACTACTTTGGCCAAGCCGTCGCCTCGCTGCAGGCCTCCAACAAGAGTTCGTCCTCCATGATTGAATTCCATTTCCTCGACGGCATAGTCACATCCGCCGACGCTGCCACCCTGACCAACGACCGGGCAAGGTTCAGCTCCACGTACACGCTGACCTTGAAGCAGGGAACAAAGCTCAACAGGGTGAATGCGACAGTGATTCAGCAGCCTGCTCAGCTGCTGGCTACCCGGCTCGTCGACGTCGGGGTGCTCAGGACCGGGTCCAACATGTCAGTCACAATATCCCTGACCAACCTGTCGAACTCCACCGCGCTCTCTGGCATCACCCTCTCAGACGACTGGTGGAGGAGCACGGGTTTCTTCAAGCTCGTTAGGGGGTCGTCCGACGTCTCTGTTCCGAGCCTGGGGTCCGGCCAGTCCACGTCACCCACCTACGTGCTACAGTACAACGGGACGGCCACCCAGCAGCTCGCGCTGCCCGGGACCGGCGTCTCATACACCTTCTCAGCCGGTGGAGCGACCATCCTCGGTCACACGAGCCTCAACACGATGTCCATCTCTCTCGGGCTCGACGAGCCGGTTGTCTACGCCTACCTCTCACCCTCTGCCAGCCTGGGCGGCCCCGTAGGCTCCAACCAGTCACTCAAGGTCTCCCTGAAGAACGTGGGGACACGAGCCGCGAACTCCGTCAAAGTCGGTGGCCACATCGTCGGCGGCCTGTCGGCTGATGGCGGCTCTGCCACAGTCTCTCTCTATGCCACTGCCCCGTCTCTGGCAGATGTGAATGTGACGAGGAGCTACGCAGTTTCCTACGCCACCCCCGAGGGCCGGTCCTTGAGCCTCAGCACCAACTCCCTTTCCGTGGTGTTCTCTCATGCAGGGATGAAGATCGGCTTCGGTTACCTGGCCCTGAACGCGACCCTTTCTCAGCTGTCGGGGGGGAGTGGATTCTCTCTCTCCCTTAGCATGGATTTCGCCAACCGGGGCACTGCAAACGTCACCTCCTTCGTCTCTCGAGCCCTCCTGCCAACTACACTCCCATGCGGCTCAGTCAGCTCCAATCTGACATGCAACGGAAGGCTGCTCACGCTCTCGTATCAGAGCGTGAAACCATCTGCCAAGGAATCGGCAAGCGTCAAGTTCAATGTCACCCAACCCTCGAACTTCATCTTCTGGCCCGCTTCCTTCAGCATGCTCTCCTCGGGCTACAACCTCACGGGCTACTCAAACGCCCAGCCCGCCCCCGCGGGCCTGTCGGTGGCGAAAAAGTACAGCCCGTCCGAACTCTTCCAGGGGATGACCTCCCAGGTCGCGGTCTCCGCGCAGAATGCCGGACCGTTCGTCCTCTACAATGCGACGGTCAGCACCGGTGCCGACAGTTTCGACAGCCTCTCTGGCAGCGCACCAACCTCGAAGGCAACGCAGAGCCTCGCCTCTGGCGCCAACGTCACCTTCTCCTACGGCGTCGTGATGGGGGCTGCGTCAGGCACAACGGCCCCCACGGCGGTCACCTCGAGTTTCTTCATGGGCGGGACTAGGTTCAGCCTTTCGACCCAGAGCTCGGGGGTGCAGCTGAATAGGGCACTCGCCGCGAGCATCACATCCTCTCCTGCCTCCCCGACCGAAGGAGCGAAGTTCACGATAAGCGTCAAGATAACCAATCCGGCGACTGTCGGCGTCACGGGAGTCCAGCTGGTTCTGCCCATCCCCGGCGGGATCAGTGTCTCTGACGTGTCCAATGCCACGATTGCAAAGGGCGGCCTCAGCATCGCTCTCGGGCAGCTAGCGGCGGGAGCGTCCTACACGGCGCAGGCCACGGCCAGTGCAAGCTCGGGCGAGACTATACCATTCAGCGCGGGCAAGCTAACCTTCAGCTACGCCGGCCAAACTCTGAACGGCAAGCTCCCCCCAGCGGGGATAGCAATTGGCGAAGATGTGGCCTCGAGGTACGTGATTCCGACAGCCGTCGCATTGCTCGCCCTCCTGGTGGTGGCCTACGAGGCCAGGAGGATGTCGCGACCTACCGCTCCCGCTTCCCAGAAGTGAATTCTTCGAACGCGGCCTTCGCCTCGGGATAGGGCATCTGGCTGGGCGGGTGCTTGAAGCAGAACGCCGACAAGCTCGAGAGCTCGCCTCCGACGCCCCTGTCAAGCGCGATCTTGGCTCCCCTGATTGCGTCGACCATCACGCCGCCGCTGTCGTAGGCGTCGACCACGTGCAACTTGACGTCAACCTTCACAGGGGTCCCGCCGAAGTACGTTCCCTTCAGCCAGATGTAGCAGACCTTGTCGTTGTTCAGGAATGGTACGTAGTCGCTGGGACCGATTCTCGTCGGCACCTCGTAGGGGGACATTGCCCTGACCGCGCTTGTCTTGCTCTCCCTCTTGTCCCTCAGCCTGCTCTCTTCGAGCATGTTCAGGAAGTCAGTGTCCCCTCCTATGTTCAGCTGGTATGTCTCGTCCACCTTGACGCCCCTGTCGACGGCGAGCTTGACCAGTGTCTTGTGGAGCACGGTGGCACCCAGCTGGCTCATCACGTCGTCGCCCGCTACTGGCAGCCCTGCTTGGGCGAACCTCGCCGCCCACGTAGGGTCGGAAGCTATGAAGACCGGGATTGCGTTGACGAAGGCGAGCCCCCCCTTGAGCGCCGATTCCGCGTAGTGGTGGGACGCCCGCGTGCTGCCAACCGGAAGGTAGTTGACCAGAATCTCCGCCCCTGAGCGTTCCAGTTCCTCCACGACGTCGCCCGCTTCCATCGGAGAGACCGGCACGACGTCCTTCAGGTACTTGCCGAGTCCATCCAAGAGTGGCCCCTTCTTCACCTCCACGCCCAGCTTCGGCACCTCCGCAATCTTCAGAGTATTGTTGGGGGGCTGGAAGATCGCCTGAGAAAGGTCCTTTCCGACCTTCCGCGAGGAGACGTCGAACGCTGCGACAAACTCGATGTCATCGGGGGTGTACTCGCCGACCTTCCAGTATGTCAGTCCGTCGTCCTCACCGTGTTGCGAATAATGCTGTATGCCCTGGACGATTGCGGAGGCGCAGTTACCGACTCCCGCTATCGCCACCTTGATCTTTGCCATGACCAATTTATACGTGCATAAAATTGGTATAAAACGATTTCCGGCCTCTGGCGCCTCGTCGACCTTCGTCGCGAATCGCGTGCGGAATGCTAATAATTCGTGCCGTGGCACGCTGGGCACGTGGAAGAGCGGTCTGCGGGAGCCGTCGTCTTCAGCGAAAGGAGCAGCCGGCTCTACGTCTTGTTGCTGAACGCGGGGAAGTGGGACTTCCCGAAGGGGAACATGGAGAAAGGGGAGGACGAGCTCCAGACGGTCTTGAGAGAGGTGCGGGAGGAGACTGGGCTTGGGGGGATCTCAATCGTGCCTGGCTTTAGGAAAGTGATCGAATACTTCTACAGGAGGAGCGGCAGGAACGTTCACAAGCGGGTGGTCTTCCTCCTGGCAAGGACAGCTGAGGAGAAGGTCACCATTTCCGCGGAGCACCAGGCCTTCGGCTGGTTCACCTTCGGGGAGGCGCTCAAGAAGGCGAGCTATGACAATTCGAAAGCCACTCTGAGGGAGGCGGATACGTTCCTAGAAAACATGAAGTCAGATGTGCGGGCGGCCTAGAGCTCGACCAGCGGGTGCTTCTCGGCCAACTTCACGACCTTCACGTAGTTGTATCCGTGCTCGTCGGTCTTCGACACGAACCCCGTGTCTCCGATCTTGTCCGGTTTGTAGCGGACGAAGCCCGAATTCGGCTGCTCCTTTGTCTTCCAGTAGAAGAAGATCGACGCCTCCTCATAGTCGTCTATCCTCGCAAACGTCCCGATCACCCAGGAGTCCCCGGTCTTGAACGCGAAGAGGGGCAGGGGAGGCTCCTCGAAGAACATCTTGTAGGTCGCAACCTTGGCCAGGCTCTGGAGGTCGCGGACCTCCATCGCCATGAACCTGTCGGGGAAATCCTTCCTCGGGTCGAGGCGGCTCGGGAGTCTCACCGCCTTGATGATGGGCGCGTAGAGGAACGACGCGTTGTTTGCCCCTTCGAGCAGCTTGACTTCCTCGCCGTCTGGCCCCTTCCTGTAGGCAAGGAACTCGCCGTTTTCAGAGGTTTCCGCGTAGTAGAATACAGGCACGCCCATGAAGAGGTCAGCCTGTGCAGCTATCCACGTGTTACCGTCCTTCTTGATTGCGAACAGGGGGAAGGGTGCCCGCTCCTGGAAGCACGAGAGCCTCCCGAGGTCGACAAGCGATTCAAGTTTCACGAAGCACGCCCCGCTGAGGCTCGGCTCGTCCTTCTTGGGCATCAAACTTCGCCCGATTCGTGTCCGTTATAAATCTGGTTACAGTCGAGGATGACTCCGACATCATGACTGCAAACACTGGCGTCGATTCAAGCTGGCAGGATGAAACGAAGAACGACTTGAGGCATGCGCGGGACAACCTGGAGTCGCTCGTATCCTCCATCGCGGGCGAGCTGACTGGTGAGCAGCTCCGCACGCTCTGGGAGGCTTACCTCCTCGTGGAGAAGAGCGTTGTCTTCGTCAAGGTAGAGTTGGACGAGGAGAACCCCGGACGTTTCATCAACTCGAAGCACTACGTTGTACCTGATGAACGACAGGCCGTTGGTTTCGCGCTTCGGAACCTGCGCGAGTCAATCGAGCGCTTCGAGGCTGGGCATCTCGCAGCTTCCCTGAAGGCGCTTCGTGAGGCACGAAACTACCTGAGGACACTCTTGAAGCGGAAGCGTCGCGAGCGGCTGCGAAAGGTCAGAGCCTAGTCCTTGGAGCCGTCTTCTTTCTTCGCCTTGGGCTTGGCAGGCGCCTTCGGCTTCTTCTCCTTCTTGGGTTCCTTCTTCTCTGGACTCTTCTTGGCCGCTCCCTTCTCCGAGGCACCCGTCTTCTCTTCCTCGGCCTTCTTCTGTTCCTGACCCTCCCTCTCTTCCTTCTGCTCCTTCTCTGCCTCCTCGAGCTTCTCCTTCACCTTCTCCCTCTCCTCTTCCTCCCTCTCGCCCAGCTCGAGCTCCTGGACGGTCAACTCACGCCCAGCCACGAAGACCCTGTAGTTCTTCCTCAGCTTGTTGGTGTACAGGAACCTCTTGATGTAGGTCTTCACGTGTCTCGGTTTGACGCCCGCCCTTAGGCCTGCGTCGTCTATCTCGAGCACTCCCCCGGAGACGCTCGGCTTGGTTCCGACCCTGGGTTCCAGGAACGTCACCAGCTCATCCCCCTTGTCCTTCAGGGTACCGAGATTGACCTTCAAAGCGTGAATCCCCCAGCCCGACTCGATTTAACAGTTCTTGCTACCTGCCGTGTCTTCGGTGCCTTCTCTGGTACGTCCTAATGGCCCTCATCAAGTCTATGAAGCGGAAGTCGGGCCAGAAGACGTCAACGAAGACTAGCTCGGAGTAGGCCCCCTGCCAGAGCATGAACCCGCTCATCCGCTCTTCTCCGGAGGTCCTAATGATCAGGTCAGGTTCCTGCTTGGGCAGGTACGAGGTGTACAGCTTCCTTTCAATCGTCTCTTCCGTAATCTGGTCGGGGGAGAGGATTCCGGCCTTCACGTCTTGGGCAACCGCTTTGACCATGTCACGTATCTCCGCCCTTCCGCCGTACGCGACGGCTATGTTGAGGTAGTGTTCGTCGAACTGAGCTGTCCGTTTCTCTATCTCATCCAGAAGGCGCCTGATCGATCCAGGCAGGAGGTCGAGCTGACCTATCGCCTTCACCTTGACATTGTACCTGTAGATCCGCTCGTCTCTGAGCAGCTTGTCGAGCCTCGCCTCTATGAGCGACAGGAGGTCTACGAGCTCTTCGGGCGGCCTGTCGAGGTTCTCGGTCGAGAGCACATAGAGCGTGACTGTCTTGATCTTCAGCTCGTGGCACCAGTCGAGCAGCTCCTCTGCCCTTTCGGCCCCCTTCTCGTGGCCGAGCCCGAGTGCAATCCCTTGACTCGCAGCCCACCGCCGGTTTCCGTCCAGGATGATTCCTACGTGGCTCGGTACGTCTCCCCTCCCGATCTGGGACTTCAACCTGCCCTCGTAGACCTTGTATGCGCCGAAGAGGCGCAGCACCGACTCCAGCATTGCGGCTACTCCCGTTCAGCCGCCGGTCTTATCCTGACTCGCGGGTAGACTGCGACTGTGAGTCCGAATATCATAGCGAGCCCGAGAAGGACGTATGAGACGAGCAGGAAAGTGGACTCGCTCTGACCTCTTATCAGGAACGCCGAGAAGGTGTCAACCGGGAAGTAAAGCAGCGCCAGCATCACCAGGACGAAGGCATCTCGCCTCCAACGCGCGCTGTCCCTGGCTACATGCGAAAGGAGGGACCCCACCGCGCCGATGGCGACGCCAGCCCATACGAGCAGAAGAGAGCCGCTGATGAAGTAGCCCGTCAGCGCTGAACCGTAGGTGAGGAAGAGCGAAGGCTGGGCCGAGACCTGGGCGACAAGGTTGCCTGCCTGCGCCTCCATGAAGTCAAAGCCCGACGTGAGGGCCACGAGGATCACGAGCAGCCCAGTGACCGCGGAGAAGAGCCTGATGTAGCCGTAGGGGCTCCTGCTCAGAAGCCCGGCGATGGTCCTGTCAAGGCTGAACCCGCGAACGAAGGCAGCACCTCCGATTATCAGCAGAGTCGCGAGCTGGGCCGCCAGCAGGTTGTTTGTAACGACGAGGATCCCCGCAAGGAGCAGGATGATCCCTGGCACGCCGAGCGACCACCGGGAATACCTGGGGTCGAAGACGAGCATCCTAAGGTACCTGCCCAGCACCAGGTAGGTTTCTTCAACAGTCTGGCTGTACTTGACAGCGACCCTTTCCACCGAGACTATCGGTTTGATGTTCTGTAGTATGGGCATGACCTGTTCATCGTCGCCCCCGTCCGACACGAAGACTATCCCGACAAACTCCAGTTCCTTCAGCAGCCCCTCAACTTCCTTCCTCACCTTCCTGTCTGCAGCGAAGCCCCTCTCCTTGTTCCCGCAGACCACTGCGACATCGCACGCGATTCCCTCTGCGACGAGTTCGTCATACTTCTTCACGGAGGCAAAAACCGCGTTTGCGTCAGCCTCCTCCGGGTCGGCGAGGGCGAGCTTGGTCGCTGCCGCAACGACCGCGTCCCTTCCGACCACGGGACTCGGGACCTTTGCCTTCACTCCGAGGTCGTCGTCCCTGTCCACGCAAAGCACGATGTACCTTTCAGGCTGGGCGGCCAAATTCGACAAGCCCGAACTTCAGCCGACGATACTTAAGGTTAGAGCCGATTCTCACACTTTCAAGGGCCGGGCAGATACGCTTAAGGGATGACGCGCCTGCGATGGAACGTCGGGCTTTGCAAGTAGAACGTCCTTGGCTGAAGTCCTGGCCCAAGCAGTTCAACCCGGATACAATCATCGAGAGGAAACCGCTCTACGCCCTCCTTACGGATTCAGCGGCGAAGCACCCTGACGCCGTCTGCCTCCACTACCAGGGAAGGGAAATAACCTACGGCAGGGTTGACGATCTGGCGTCCAGGTTCGCTTCCGCCCTAGTTTCGCTCGGGCTGAAGAGGGGCGACAGGGTCGCGATCTTCCTACCCAATATCCCCCAGTTCGTCATCGCGTACTTCGGGATACTCATGGCCGGCGGGGTGGTGGTCACGTGCAGCCCGCTGTATAAGGAGAGGGAACTCGAGCACCAGCTAAGGGACTCTGGGAGCTCGATTGTGATAGCGGCAAGAGATGTCGTGAAGGGGAACGACCTCTTCCTGAGCCTTGCAAGCTGCAGAGGAAGACTCGACCTCCCGCACGTGATCTCGACGAGCGTCACAGACTACCTTCCTCCCTTGAAGAAGAGGCTGGCCAGGCTGGCCAGGGTGCGCAACGTTGCAAGACCCAACACCGAGGACTTTGTTTCATTGATTAGGACACATGGGCCGCTGGAGGCGAGGCCCGAAGTCGACCCGCTGAACGACCTGGCCCTCCTCCAGTACACCGGCGGGACGACCGGCGTATCGAAGGGGGCGATGCTCACCCATTACAATCTCTACTCGAACGCCATCTACACTGCGATGGCGCTCCCTGTCACGGAGTCCGACGTCGCTCTGGCAGTCCTGCCGCTCTACCACATCTATGGAATCACTGCAACAATGAACGCGCCTCTCAGCGCGGGGGCCCGAATCGTCCTGCTCCCGCAGTTCCACGTCGAGGAAGTCATGAAGACCATAGAGAAGCAGCGGGTGACAAGCTTCTGCGCGGTCCCCGCGATGTACGTGGCAATAATCAACAATCCGAAGGTCAAGCACTTCAACCTCCGTTCTGTGAGGGCGTGCATCTCTGGGGGAGCGGCACTGCCGGTTGCTGTAAGGAAGAAGTTCATCGAGCTGACTGGCGGCAACCTTGTCGAGGGGTACGGGCTCTCGGAGGCGAGCCCGGTCACTCATTGCAACCCAGTCCGCGACGGGAAGGTCAAAGACGGGTCCATAGGACTGCCCTTCCCGGAGACCGACGTCACCGTGGTAGACTTGGACAACCCGGACAAGATCCTGAAGACAGGCGAAATCGGCGAGCTGGCGGTGAAGGGGCCCCAAGTGATGAAAGGGTATTGGAAGATGGACGGCGAGTCTCGGTTGGCCCTGCACAATGGCTGGCTTCTGACCGGCGACATCGGAAAGATGGACGAGGAAGGATATTTCTTCATCGTCGACCGCAAGAAGGACATGATTAACGTCGGGGGGATGAAGGTCTATCCCAGGGAGGTGGAAGAGGTCCTCTTCGAGCATCCGGCAATCAAGGAGGCTGCGGTCATCGGCATGCCGGACAGCTTCAGCGGGGAGGTCGTGAGGGCATACGTGGTGTTGAAAGACCCAACCGCGAAGGTCTCGGAGAAGGAGGTCATCGAGTTCTGCTCCCCCAAGCTGGCGAAGTTCAAGGTCCCAAAGAGGGTCGAGTTCGTCCCAGACCTGCCGAAGACGCTCATAGGTAAGGTCCTCCGGCGAAAGCTCAGAGAGCCTACCTCTCAACGATCATAGACACTGCGTTGCCCCCGCCGAGGCAGAGGGTTGCGAGGCCAGTCCTCTTCCCGCTCCTGCGCATTTCGTAGATCAGCGTGGTCAGGACTCGGGAGCCGCTGCAGCCTATCGGGTGACCCAGAGCCACGGCCCCGCCGTTCACGTTGAACCTGTCATCATCGATTCCCAACGCCCTTCGGACCGCGATTGATGCGGTCGAGTACGCTTCGTTGTGCTCGAAAAGGTCGATGTCGCCCGCGTCCATCTTGACCCTCTTGAGCAGGGCCTTGGTGGTCGGGATCGGGGCCTCCATCACCCGCTCCGGAGCCAGTCCTCCGGTCCCGTACGCCTTGATTCTTGCCAGCGGCTTGACCCCCAGCCTCTCCGCGGCCTCCTCCGTGGCAACAACCAGAGCGGAAGCGCCGTCGCTGAGCTGGGACGAGTTCCCGGCCGTCAGGACTCCGCCTTCCTTGAAGACTGGTCTGAGCTTCGAGAGCTTCTCCAACGTCGTGTCCGGTCTTACGCATTCGTCCGCGCCGAAGGAACCTACCTCCCCGCCTTCCCTTTCAATCTCCACCTTCACGATTTCGTCATCAAACCTGCCGCTCTTGGAAGCCTTGGCAGCCCTCATATGGCTCTGGTAGGCGAACTCGTCTGCCTCCTTCCGCGTCACCCGGTATTTCTTTGCGATCAACTCTCCGGTCACCCCCATATGGTAGTCCTTGTAGGCGTCCCAGAGGCCGTCCACAATCATAGAATCGAGGAGCTTTGCGTGACCGTACTTCAGCCCCCACCTCAAGTTCCTCACAAGGTACGGCGTGTTGCTCATGTTCTCCATTCCTCCCGCGACAACGACTTCGTTGTCTCCTGCCTTCACAGACTGCGCGGCGAGCATGACTGCCTTGAGTCCTGACCCGCAGACCTTGTTCACCGTGAACGCTCCCACGGACGTCGGGACGCCGGCGTAGATTGCTGCCTGCCTGGCGGGGTTCTGTCCGAGGCCGGCGGAGACGACGTTCCCCATGACGACCTCATCGACTTCCGCGGGTCTGACGCGAGCCCGCCTCATTGCTTCCCGAATCGTGACAGCGCCCAGCCTTGGCGCCGCGACATTGACGAGGCTCCGCCCGAACTTGCCAATTCCTGTCCGGCAGGCCGAAAGAATCACAGGGCGGGTCATAGTCGCCGAGTCAGGCACAGCTCGATAATAAACGGCGCGTATCGCAGCCAAACTCTATGTCTAAATAGCATGAAATTCGGGCCACGAATTGACGCGCATGAAGGCGCTCAGCAAGATTTGGATGGACGGGAAGTTCGTCGACTGGGACGACGCGAAGATACACGTGCTGACACACGGTCTCCACTACGGAATGGCCATATTCGAGGGGATACGGTATTTTTCGACAAAGAAGGGGCCAGCAATATTCAGGCTAGACTCGCACCTCGAACGCTTCTTGAACAGCGCAAAGATCTATCGCATGCAACTCGGCTTCTCCCAGAAGGAAATCGCGGAGGCATGCATTGAACTCGTTCGAAAGGACGGGCTTGCAGAGGCATACATCCGGCCGCTTGCATTCACTTCATACGGAGCCATGGGATTGAACCCTCTCAAGAACAAGGTGTCTGTCGCAATAGCCCTTTGGGAGTGGGGGGCCTATCTCGGCGAGGAGGCGTCCTCGAAGGGAGTGAGAGCCAGTGTGTCAAGCTGGGTACGCATGGACTCCCGCGCGCTTCCGCCGCAGGCGAAATGCTCAGCGAACTACGCGAACTCCGCTCTTGCAAAGATGGAAGCTATGGCGGGCGGCTACGACGAAGCGATCATACTCAACAGCGTGGGGATGGTGGCCGAAGGGCCCGGGGAGAACATATTCCGAGTGAAGGACAATGTGTTGAGCACCCCGCCTGCCAGCTCAGGCATCCTCAGGGGGATTACCAGGGACACAATCATCCAATTCGCCCGCGACCTTGGCATCACATTCTACAGGAACGATTCGACCAGGGAAGAGCTTTACACCTCCGACGAACTGTTCTTCACCGGCACGGCCGCCGGCGTGGCCAAGATCGCGGAGGTCGATGGGCGGAAGATAGGAAACGGCGCGTATCCCGTCGCCGACAAGATGAAAAAGCTCTACACCGAAGTAGTCCACGGCAAGAACAAGCGCTACCAGAACTGGTTGACCTACGTGAAGCCCTAGGCCTGGACGAACTTCTCGATATCCAGAAGGGAACCTTTTCTGGCCGGCCGCGGTACGAACCTCGCCGCCACCTTGGTGCCTATCCTCAGACCTTCCCCCTCGACCCTGTGTATGAGCCCACCGGTCACACCAGCAAATGCGACGAAGGCTATCGCGATTGGGCTGCCCAGTTTGTTTCCGTTGAAGTCTACGTGGCTCTCCGTAAGGGCGCCCACTCTCCCCTCGAGCCCGACCTCCCTATACTCCTTGATTGGAACGAAACAGTCAACACAATACATCTTGGGAGGCAGGAAGCTCTTCCCGCACTTCGGGCACTTCCCGGCAAGGATCTTCCCTTCTTGCAGCCCGCGGAGGAACTTCTCCCCTGCTACACCCGCGGTGTACTCGTAACGGAGTGGAATCTTGTCGGTCCAGGCCCGGAATTCATCCACTTTGGTTATCCTTTCGTTTAGGGGCACAGCTTCACCTCGGCCTGAAGTACCTGATATCGGTTATCGCTCCTTCGCGCTCTGTCGCCGGTTTCCAGACAGCTTCGACCTTCATGCCCACGAAGATGTCCTTGGGTGCTACCTCGCCCAGAACGTGGAGTATCCCCATGTTCGGGGAGGCCCCCTCTATCTCTATCACCGAAACGAGAATCGGTTCGCTTCTCCTGCTCGCGTCGACGTTCACATAGCTGATCGAGAAGGTCGTGATAGTGCCCGTGCTCTTGACCTTCACCCACGAGTCTGTCGGCCTGAAGCACTCTTCGCAGTACATCCGAGGAGGGATTAAGGTCCTCCCGCACCCGTTGCACTTCCTGGCCCACAGCTCACCGTCCTTGAGCCCCCGAAGGAACCTCCCGATCGCCACGCCGGACGTCCATGAGTACCTCAGTACCGTCTCGTATTCAGTGATGAGATACTTGTGGGCCGCCAGGTCCGAGGGTCCAATCTCCGTGCCGGGATAGTGCGGTATCTTCGAGCTCAAGCTCGCTTCACTCCGGCCCCGCATGCGGATTTCAAAGTTTCCCATCTCTCCTGAACCGTTCCGCGAGTACGACGTATTCATCGACAGAGGCGGGGTCGGAGAGCGAGTCCCTGTTGAGCACCTCTTCGGGCTTTCCACCGGCGAAGATCCTGCGGACCGGGACTTCTAGCTTCTTCCCGTTCAGGGTCCGTGGCACGCTCCTTACTTGCACGACGAGGTCGGGGACGTGCCTCGGTGAAAGGTCACGTCTCAGTGTGTCTTTGATCCGCTCCGAGAGTTCCTGGTCCAGGCTCACGCCTTTTTCTGGTACGACAAAGAGAAGCATTACGGACCTTCCCCCAAGTCCTTCCAGGTCGAGAGCCAGGCTGTCTGCCACCTCTGGTATCCCCTCCATCGCCCTGTAGATCTCCGAAGTGCCGATCCTGACTCCCATCCTCTTGATGGTTGCGTCCGACCGACCGAATATCACGCAGGAGCCTCGGGCAGTTACCTCTATCCAGTCGCCATGTCTCCAGACGCCTGGGAACATGCCGAAGTAGCTCTCCCTGTACCTTGCCCCGTCCTTGTCTCCCCAGAAATAGAGCGGCATGCTCGGCATCGGCGCAGTCACGACGAGCTCACCAACCTTTCCCACGACGCTCCTCCCTTCCTCGTCAAAAGATTCGACCTTCGCGCCCAGGCATCTGCATTGGATCTCGCCAGAGTAGACCGGGAGAGTCGGGAGGCCGCCAACGAAGGCCGTACACACGTCAGTGCCGCCGCTGATGGATGCGAGCCAGAGGTCGGACTTCACATTCCCGTAGACCCATTCGAATGCCTCCCCCGACAGGGGCGAGCCCGTGGAGCCGAGGCCCGTCAAGTTCGTCAGGTCGTGGTTAGCGCCAGGCTTGATTCCTGCTTTCATGCATCCGTTGACGAAGGCGGCGCTCACCCCCATGAATGAGACCTCGGTCTCTTCGACCAGGTCCCAGAGCGCGTTCATGTCTGGGATTCCTGGGCTTCCGTCGTAAAGCACGGCTGTCGAGTGGTGCAGAAGGCCCCCCACCAGGTAGTTCCACATCATCCAGCCCGTAGTAGTGAACCAGAAGAAACGGTCGCCTGCCTTCAAGTCGTTGTGGAGAGAAAGTTCTTTCAGGTGTTCGAGGAGGATTCCCGCGTGCCCCTGGACGATTGGCTTTGGTAGCCCGGTCGTCCCAGACGAGTACAGAATCCAGAGTGGATGCCTCGACGGCACTCGCTCGAACTCTAGCTTCGCCCTGCCCGAGACTGCGTCCGCCCAATCCACCTCTCCCTTCCGTTTCCGTTCAGACTTTTTCCTGACGACGACGACCTTCTTCACCGTTGGAAGGGCCGACAATATTGAGTCCAGCGCCCCATTCCTGTCGTGCCATTCACCGCCATACCTGTAACCCTCTGCAGCGATGAGGACCCTTGGGCCGATTTGGCCCAGCCTGTCGACCACGCTAGGGGCGCCGAATTCGGGCGAACAGCTCGACCAGACAGCGCCGACGCTTGCACACGCCAAGAGGGAGACCACCGCCTCGACCGAGTTCGCCAGGTAGGCCGCGACCCTGTCGCCCTTCTTCACTCCCATCCGAGTCAGGTTTGCCGACAAGGAGGCGGTCATCTTCCGGAGCTCTCCCCAGCCGATGGTCCTCAGCTCCCCGTCCTCGGCCCTCGATATCAGAGCCGGGCCCTCCTGTCTATTCCTGAAGACTTGCTCAGCAAAGTTCAGGCGCGCTCCTTTGAACCACTTTGCTCCCGGCATTAGCCTAGACGATAGTACCTTGGAGTACTTGCCTTCATGGATGACGTCGAAGTAGTCCCAGATTGACTGCCAAAATTCCTCGACGCTGTCCACAGACCACTGCCACAGCTCGCCGTAACCCTCAAATCTCATGCCTTGCTTTGCGAGCCAGTCCAGGTATGTCGTGATGTTCGCCTTGCGGACCCTCCCCTCGTCCGGCGTCCAGAGCAGCCTGTCTGAGGCTAATTCCACCAAACGCTTGGTCGCGCTACCTTTTCATCGTGATGACTGTTCCACACTGAAGTAAATCGCCCCAAGCCTGTGCCAGACCTCTGTGGACCTCCTTCTTGACCTGCCTCTTCCCCGCTTCGCCCCTCAGCTGCCAGAATAGCTCGCAGACCTTCATGGTGCCCGCAGCGGCAATGGGGTTTCCGACTCCCAGCAGTCCTCCCGACGGGTTGACAGGAAGGTCGCCGTCCCGCTGTGTAATCCCTTCCTTGGTCATCGTCGGAGCCTGCCCTTTGTCTGCTAGCAGAACGCCTTCCAGGTGATGAAGCTCCTTGTAGTCGAATGGATCGTAGACCTCTGCGAAATCTATCTGCTTCTTCGGGTTGTCGATCTTGGCCATCGAATATGCCATCCTCGCCGCCTGCTCTACGTACCTGGGATAGTACAGGTCCCGGTTTGTCCAGTACTGGGTGTCGACGTTCCAGCCCACGCCGTCGATCCAGACCGGGTCGTCGGTGTACTTCTTCGCGACGTCCTCAGAAGCGAGAACCAAAGCCGCCGCCCCGTCCGAGGTCGGTGACACGTCCAACCTCTTCACAGGAAGGCAGATCGGTTCGCTCTTCATCACGTCGTCGACTGTGATCCTAGCGGGCAGCTGAGCGCACGGGTGGTCCATCGCGTTACCCTTGTTCTTGACGGACACCAGCGCGATGTCCTCCTCTTTCACGTTGTACACCGACATGTACCGCCTCATCTCGAGCGAGAAGATCCAAAGGAGGTTGACGCCCAGGGGCCTCTCGAGTGTGTGGTCGAAGATGCTCCAGAAGGCGTACTGCGGATGGGGCTGCAGGGGCGACATCTTCTCTTCTCCGACCACGAGACATGTGTCAAAGAGGCCTGACGCGACGTGCCACCATCCAGCCACGGGGACGAAGACTCCCGTGCCCCCGCCCACGTAGACCCTGCTGTACGGCTTGTTGGTCCCGCCAGCGCCGTCCATCAAGTACTCGCCTTTCATGTGAACGCCGTCGAAGGCGTCGGGCGCTGTGCCCATCACCACGGATTCCACGTCTTTGATCTCCATCCCGGCCGAGTCGAGGGCCATCCTGCTTGCCCCGAAGGATAGCTCCCTCCCAGTCTCAAGCATCCTCCTCCTGAACTTCGTCATTCCCGCACCGATGACGGCGACCTTCTTCATATCGAGAGCACCGCCGCGGCTCCTGTCGCTGTGGGGTTACCCCTCCACGAAAGCGCGACCGCCTTCCTCACACCCTTCACCTGGTTCCTCCCTGCCTCACCTCGGAGTTGGATTACACATTCGAGCACCCGGTGCAGGCCCGTGGCCTCTATGAGGTTCCCGACGCCTAGAGAACCGCCGCTAGGGTTGAGCGCCCCCCTCCTGCTCAAGGCCAATGCGCTCGACTTGCTAACTCCGATGGAGAGAAGGTGCTGCATCAGCTTGTACGAGTAGGTGTCGTCCACTTCGAACAGGTCGACGGAATCGAGGCTCCTGAGGCGCGCCTGTTTCTTCGCCGCATTGAAGGCGTCCGTTGCGTATCTCGCGAACCCGACCTCCCCGCCCTCGTACCAAGGCGTCGAGGAGCGCCAGGCCAAGCCGTCAACGCGGACCGCATCCTTCCTCTTCCGCCTGATCCATTGTTCAGAAGCAAGCACGATGACGATTCCCGCTTCTGCGTACTCGGCCTTATCGTACCTACGCAGCGGGGCAGAAATCGGTTCAGCACCACTGACCTCAGCAGGCGTGAGTCTCGCGCCGTAACTTGCTCGGGGATTCGAGACCGAAGCGGCCTTCTCAGCTGCCACCAGCCGGCTTAGTTCCTCCCTCCCAACACCACGGCTCTTCATGAAAGCGCTCATCTCCAGTCCCGCGAGCACGTCGTTGTTGGCACCCGGGACCCTGAGGAAGGCGGGGTCAAGGGCGAGGTTCTCAACTGCCGTCTTGTCGAGCACGTCGGCCACCTTGCTGTGCGCCTCGACCGAAACGACGTCTGCCACTCCTGACCTTATGTGCATGATCGCGTGTCCTATCCCGGTTATCCCATCAGCCGGCACTGTGCAGACGGGCCTCCGGGCCCCGCCGATCTGGTCCGGTACCATCTCATCAGCTATGCTCCACCCCTCCCAGAGGTCCTCCGTACAACAGATGAAGGAGCCGATGTCCTTTCTCGGGTCGACGCCTGCGTCGAGGTATGCCTTCGACGCTGCCTGATACATCAGCTCCCTCGTAGAAAGGTCAGCCAAGGACGGGCGGAAGCCCTCGTACCCGACCCCGACTATGCCGACTCTGTCGGTCACTGCACTTCGCACCCCACGAGGCAGGATAATTATTGGTTGCCCCGTTCATCTTACTGGATAGACGATGAAGATGAGGACGTCCCAGATGATGTGGCTCGTCATGCTCGAGGAAAGGTCATTGGCGTAATAGTAGGTCAAGCCCCACACGGTATCAGCAATGAATGTGGTGACAACCCACAGCGGATTGAGGGTGAGGACATGGAGCGCGGCGTCGACAGCCGCCACAGCAAACGGGGCCGCTCTCCCGAGCCTCGGTTGAGCCTTGGTCTGCAGGACGCCTCTGAAGAACGACTCGTAGCCCACCGAATCGAAGAGCAGCACTCCGGCTTGGACGTAGAGGGGGTTTGCAGGTGAAGCGATGAGAGAGTAGATCGAGTTCTCGGCTGAAGGGTTGATACCGAATGGATGCGCGCTGCTAATCCCCAGATTCCCTGCGAAGAACACCAGATACAGCAGCACCGCCGACACCAACCCGATTGCCAGCGTCTTGAGGCGGGGCGTGAACAGCTTGCGGTATCCCCCGGCGGCCAAGCTCGCCCCGATCATGCAAGCAGTCGAGGCAAAAGTCGCAGCGACGAAGTACCCCGAGGGCACTGTGAACAAGAGGACCATTGAAAGGACAACCGCAACGAGACCCACGGCCAGCCCCTTTCTTTTCCACACGGAACGTTGGTCCTTGAGCTCGCGATAAATGCGCTTCGCATACAAGTGGGCTACTACGCTATTGGGGGCCAGGCGAGACTGGATCCTCCTGTGGTACTGCACGTAGTCATTCCTGGGCCTGAGACGGACACTGCCAGTATCCCTTAAATTCCTCAAGGAGCAGCGGCTTATCGATGGACGCCAGGACCGCGTTGCTGTCGACACGCCCTTGGTCGTTCACCATGACCTTCTCCTCGGTGACCCTGGGGACGTTGCTCGCAGCTCTGAAAGGAGTCTTCGACCCCGTTCTGTACGCGATAGTCTTGGGCGGAATGCTGGCTTTCCACGCAGCAACAAACATCCTAAACGACTTCTTTGATGTGAGGCACGGCGTTGACAAGGAGGGCGCTCCCACGACGAAGTACAGGCTGCATCCTGCTGCATTCGGGCAGGCACCCCTGTCCACGATACTCGAGATGTCTGTTGCGCTCTACGCCCTCACCGTCCTGGCTGGAGCCTATCTCGCTATTGTCAGGGGGCCGGCAATCCTCTTGCTGTTGGGACTGGGCATCCTGGGGAGCGTGTTGTACACAGCAGACCCGGTCGTGCTGAAGGCGAGGGCGATGGGCGAGGCCACCGTGTTCGCAATGTGGGGCCTCCTGATTCCCCTCGGGGCTTACGCGGTGCAGGCGGGATCGCTCTCATGGACACCTGCGATCATCTCTGTCCCACTGGGTGTCCTCGTTGCGTTGGTCCTTCTTGCTAACAACATTCGAGACATCGACTACGACGGCTCTGTAGGCAACAGGACGATTGGCGTGCGGCTGGGCGCGAAGAAAGGTGCCCAACTTTACGAAGTTCTCCTGGCGGCGACCTATGCGTTTGTCGTCGCAGGAATCCTGACAAGTCTCCTGCCGACTTGGTCCGTGATCGTCCTCCTTACCGCGCCGGGAGCGTGGAAGCTGTCGAAGATGTTCCAGGGCCCCGTGCCGGACAACGCGGACCCGAGGACGGCAGGTTTGACCCTGCGCTTTGCTCTACTGTACATGATCTCGTTCGTCCTATTCATCCTCTTTCCAATCCATCTGCCGTTCTGAGTTCTTCCTGAGCCGTCAGTTCGCTGCCGGTGCCAGCTCTTTCAGCGCGTAGTCCACGTTGCCTATCGGCATGATTATCGGCAATGTCACACCAGCCTTCGAATACTCTCGTATCCGTTCAAGAGCATGATCCGCTCGTCCGGTGAGCGTGAGAACCTCGATTGCTTGTTCCGGGATCAACTTCTTGGCTCCCGCCACGTCGCCCTTCTTCCAGGCTTCCTTCATTGGTCCGAGCATCTCCGGGGTGATACCGTACGGCGCGAGCACTTCGGGCCTCACCACGTCGGAAAGCTGGTAGACGAAGAAGTAGAAGTCCCGCATGACCTGCCGCGCTTTTTCGGGGCTCGGGTCAAGCGAAGCCATCATGTATGAAGCGTGCTCGACGGCAGTCCCCCTCTTGGCTTCGCCCTTCTGCACATGTTCGATCATCCTTTCCGTCCCCCAAGCAGTGTTGAATGCGGGGGAGAGGATAACCCCGTCCACAACAGTCGCAGCGTAGGCCAGAGTCTTGGGCGAGAGCGACGCGATGAAGAGTGGGATTCGGGTCTTCAGCTGGAAGCCCAACGTGAGGTTGTGGACCTTGAAGAATTCCCCGTCAAACTCCACTTTCTCGCCGCTCCAAACCTTCTTGACCACCTGGATGTACTCCTTGATTCTCTTGAGTGGCTTGGTCTTCTCGACCGGGAAGATCTGGTGGCCTATCAAGGGTATTGTTGGGAAGCTGCCCAACCCAAGCCCGAGGACCACCCGACCGCCAGAGAGCTCGGAGAGGGTAGCGAAAGTCGCAGCTGCGGTGACCGGATGCCTCGTGAAGGTGTTCATGGCGCCAGAGCCGACCCTGAGGCTCCTGGTCGCAAGAGCCATCGACGAAAGGTAAGTGACTATGTCTCTCTGGAAGAGGCTTTCATGCATCCACATCGAGTCGTAACCGAGCGCCTCGGCGTTGGCTGCCGTCTTGCTTGCTTCGATGGCCGTGAGGATGGGGTTGAAGCCTAGGGCTAGCCTCATCAGTTCTTACCACCGACGAGTGGTAATTAACCATTCTTCGGTTAGGCTGTGCTAAGTTGCCGGGTGGTCACGAACAGATTTCACTCTCGATCACCCGAAGACTTGACATATCCTTCGGTCAAGGCTCCTCCCCGCGACGCCAAGTCTCCTCCAGGGAAGACCTGGCTGACCTTGCGAACTCCCTGTTTCTAATCCAGACCGCCATCGCTGCGAACGGCTCGTCGGCTGCGCCCGTCGGGACCCCGACGATCACATCTCTGTCGCCCGCGACCATCATGTCCAGAATCGGCGGCTCGACGTACCTGATTCTTATGGAGCTACCTCTTGTGAACTTCCTGTCCCCCTCGCTCAACCTTGTCCCTGACGGCAGCATCACCCTGATCTTGCCGCGATTGGTTGCGAGACTCTCAAGGAGGCCGATGAAGGCACCCTTCACCTTCATGGCCTTTCTGACGAGTATGATGGCGTCTCCGGCACCACGAAGGGCCTCGATGAAAGCCCCCCCGATGCTGTCTAGCCCGCTCAGGAGGACTGGTTCGTCAGACTCACCGGACTTCCTATCGTAGAGCGGCATCAGCTCCCTCACGATCTTCCGGCCGGCTCCAACGCGGGCGCTCTGCTCTTCCTCGAAAGCTGACTTGAACCTCCTCGCCCTAGTCTCCAGGGCGACCGAAGGCTCGACGGCCGAGTATCCGCGCGCAGACTGCTTCACGAAGCCCTTCGACGCCAGCCTCTGCATGGTGTCATAGATGCGCGGCAGAGGGACGTCGGCGGCCTTCGCTGCGTCCTTGGCGACCATTCTTCGCCCCAGAAGCGCTATGTAGGCGCGTGCCTCGTAGGCGGTGAGTCCGAAGGCCTCCTTGAGGAGCGACTCCGCTTCTTTCATCTTTGCCTTCCAGGCTCCAAGCCTAGAATAACCTTCCGAGGCGGACGCGTGCCTATTTGCGGACGACCAGCGAGGAGATAAGGCGCGCGAGGTCCGTGGACTCGTCCAAGGCCCAGATTAGATTAATAGCCTTCCTCGCCCTGTCATCGCCCAGCGATTTCCTAGTCAGGGACATGAATTTCGCCTCGACCTCCTCGTCGCTCATCGGGTTTCCCGGATGCCCGCGTGGCATGATCGATTCGGCGGCCAGAGCACCACCTCCCTTCATGGTAACCGTAATCCTGTTCCCCATGCCCCTGTCCGGATAGAGTTCCGTGAGCCTAGCGTCTTCCGTCACCGCGACCCTTCGGGCCAGGCCGAGCGTCCGCTCGTCAGCAAGTTTCCGCGTAGAGTAACTCGAGTTCCCCACCTTGCCATCAAGGAGTGCGGTCGCGACGATGAATGGAAGGCTGTGGTCCGCAGTCTCCTTTGTCTTAGGGTTCCATTTCTCTGGGTCCTTTCCCAAGATGGTGTAGCCGGCCTCATGAGTCTCGACGCGGACCGACTCGATTAGGGTGGGATCCGCGATTCTCTTGCGAAGCTCGAGCGCAGCCCAGATTGCTGTCTGCGCATGGTACTCGGCCGGCCAATACTTGATGTAGGTCTCCCCAATCTTGAACGGCGCGCCATCTCCGCCGAAGGACGAGGGGTCAAGGACGAACTCTCCCGAGACCTGTTTGAAGAAGCCCATCTCGCCTTCGAAGACAGGCGAAGGGCCCGTCATTCCCTGTCCAGCCAGCCTCGCAGAGAAGACCCCGTTCCGGGCCGCGTTGGCAAACGAGGCGCCCTTCCACATGGACAGGGCACCAGCCCTGACCTGCCTCATCGCTAAGTGAGAGTTGAGAGCGATGTTCACTGCCTGTGCAGCCTTCTCTTTGGTCGAGCCCATCAGTCTGCTGGCCGCGAGGGTGGTCGAGACGAGGCCGTAGTTGACGTGGTCCCATCCCCTGTGCCTGAGGTCCGCTGCATCCGCGAACCTGCACTGGACTTCGTATGCCATGACCGTGGCGAGAATTAGTTCCCTCCCTGAACTCCCCTCGGATTCCGCTACCGAGAGGGTCGCTCCAATGTTGTCGCTCGGGTGGGCTGGCTCCCTTGAGAGGTACGTGTCGTTGAAGTCAAAATAACGTATCATGAGTCCGTTGACGAACGCGGCGAGGTCTGCGCTGGTTCTCGTCTTCGTGCCCAACAGGGTCGCTGGCTTGCCCGAAGTCACACCAGCGACCGCTCTCCTTGCAATTCTGACGGGTCTCTCCTTGAACGCTCCGAGGGCGCAGCCCAAGGAGTCAATTAGACGCCTTTTCGTTTCCTTCACCGTTCGAGCATCGAGGTCAGAGTACCTCACGGAGTAGAAGTAATCAGCCAGCACGTCGGCGAGTGCCACGGCGTGCGGACATATGCTTCGCCTTTTTGAACTTGAATGGCCGATGCGATAAGAATCATTAAATTTGGCCCAAAGTCAGCGCGGCTGGAGTTACTTGGTCCTTTTCAGAACAGAGCACAGGCAGATCCTGAAGTTCAACTACTCAGAACACGAAGAGTACGCCGGCCTACTCTCCTCCATCGGTACCCTCCTGGAGCGCCAAGTTGCTCCGAGCTCGCCGGATTTCGACTCCAAAACCAAGACGATTCAGTCCGCGCGGAAGACCCTCCTCGATAACGGTATCGTTCAGATCGCCTACCCAGCGCAATATGGAGGCCTGGGGCTCCCCTTCGGCGTCTACGACCTTGCGATGGAGCTCTTGGGCGCCGCGGACGCCAGCATAGCGCTCAGCATCGGGATTCACAACACGGCTGCCGAGGGGCTCAGTCAGTTTGGCTCGGAGGCGCTCAAGAAGGAATTCCTCGCCGACATCATAGCTGGCAGGAGGCTGGCCTCGTTCAGCCTCACCGAGCCCACGTCGGGGTCGGATGCGAAGGCGATGAACACCAGGGCGAAGAAGAGCGGAGGTGAATACGTCCTGAACGGCTCCAAGATGTACATCACGAACGCGGGGGAGGCTGACATTTACTTCGTCTTCGCAACCACCGAGAAGGGGCCATCAAGCTTCCTGGTGGAGAAGACTGTCCCAGGGATTCAGTTCGGCGGAGACATCGCAAAGTTGGGGATGCGAGGGTCCAGGACCTCCGAGGTCAGGTTCACCGACTGCAAGGTGCCTCGAGAGATGCTGGTGGGCGAAGAGGGCAAGGGTTTCGATTACGCGAAGGCGATGCTGAACGGCAGCAGGATAGTGATGGGTTCCATCTGCGTCGGGATCGCGCAGGCTTCTTTCGACAAGGCGCTCGCCTACAGCAAGCAGCGAAAGGCGTTCGGGTCCGCCATCTCCGAGTTCCAGCTGACTCAGGAAAAAATCGCTGACATGAAAACAGGGATCACGGCGGGGAGGCTCCTGTGCATGCATGCGGCGCGGCTCCGCGAATCGAGAGCTGACTTCTCTTCGGAGGCCTCGCAGGCCAAAGTCTTCTCGACCGAAATGTCACTCCGCGTCTGCGATGCGGCCATCCAGATCTTCGGAGGGTACGGCTACACGACGGACGACATTCACAGGCATTGGCGCGACGCCAGGTTGCTCACGATCGGCGAGGGGACCTCCGAGGTCCTCAGGCTCTTGATCGCGAGGAAGGAGCTGGCCCGGTCGCTTTGAGGATAGCTGTCTGCGTCAAGCATGCAGTGGACGAATCCGAGCTCAGGACTGACCAAGAAGGGAAGCCTATCTTGGCGGGGGCGCCCTCGAAGATGAGCACGTTCGACAAGAACGCGGTCGAGGAGGCCGTGCGGATGAAGTCGGCTCACGGCGGCGAGGTCGTCATATTCACAGTGGGGAGCCCGGACGCCAAGAAGACGCTCAAGGAGGCGCTCGCGATGGGGGCTGACGGGGCTGTCCACGTGCTCGCCGAGCTGGGAACGATGGACTCGCTGGGGACCGCACGCGCACTGGCAGCTGCCATCAGGTGGGCGGGAACATTTGAGGTAGTGATCTGTGCCGAAGGGTCCTCGGACAGCTATACAGGTCAGGTTCCCCCCATGTTGGGCGAGCTTCTTGCACTCCCGTATGTCGGGTACGCAAGGAAGATAGAAATCTCGACAGGGGTCGCAAAGGTGGAGCAATCGCTCGAGGAGAGCCTCAGGTCCGTCGAGTGTCCCCTCCCTTTTGTTGTCTCCGTGGTCAGTGAAATCAACGAACCGAGGTACCCGACACTGATCCAGATAATGCAGGCTGCGAAGAAGCCCGTCCAGGACGTGACCTTGGAAACGCTAGGACCAGCAGGCCTCTCAGGTGGAAACGTGGGGGTAATCTCGATGAGCGCACAGGCGATGAACAGAAGACATCTCGTTATCGAGGGAACGCCGGAGGAGGCGGCCAAGAAGCTGGTCGACGCTCTTGCATCGGAGGGTGTACTCCAAAAATGAGTGTACTGGTCTGGTCCTACTCCGAATCAGATGACCATGCAAACGAGGTTTCCGAAGCTGCGACCAGCATCGCAGACTCGGTCGGGGGCGAGGCGGTAGTAGTTGAGTTCGGGCAGGCGAGGACCGGAGTCAGGACCAGGAAGAAGCTCGTCCTCAGGAGCGGTTCGACTGCATCCTCCCTTCCTGAGGTAGTGGCCGAGGCAATCTACCGCGCCGCGAAGAAGTTGAGCCCCTCTGTGATACTCGTCAGCGCGACGAAGCAGGGGAAGGAGATAGCCTCGAGGCTTGCGACGAAGCTGGGGACAGGCTGCATGAGCGACGCCTTCCGTTTCGCAATCTCGGGTCAGATGCTTGTCGGAGAGCGGAACGTGTTCGCGGGGAAGGTGCTCGCCAAAATGAGCACTCCGCTACCGTGCGTTGCTACGGTTATGCTCGGGGCATACTCGCCCGCCGCTGCCGGACCCTCAGCTGTGGAAGAGTTGGACGTGGGCGAGATCTCTTCGAAGGTCAGGCTGCTCCAAACCACGAAGAAACAGGTCGGCGCCGTTGACTTGAAGAGCGCAAAGATCATAGTGTCGGTAGGAAGGGGGATTAGGAGAAAGGAGGACCTCCCCATGATTGAAGGCCTTGCTCAAGAGCTCGGTGGAGCGGTCGGGTGCTCGCGCCCTCTCTCCTCAGACCTCGGATGGTTGCCGGAGGAGTGTCACATCGGCTTATCAGGAGTGACTGTGCGCCCAGACCTCTATCTGGCCGTGGGTATTTCGGGTCAGCTCCAGCATGTCGCGGGCATCAAGGACTCCAGGATAATCGCTGCGATTAACTCGGACAAGGACGCCCCCATCTTCCAGGCTGCCGATTATGGCGTTGTCGGTGACCTGTATCAGATAGTCCCAGCCCTACGGCGCGCCCTGGCATCTAGGAAGCCCTAACCTCCGCGACTGCGACTGCCCACCCTCAATTTCCGATTACGCTTATCTAACCCGACCGATTCTTTGTGATTATTGCGAGGGAGCGGGAGTCTCCGCAGCAACCGGAACTTCCTTTACCTATTGGGCGGCAGGGCTTTTTCCGAATTCGGCGACTACTTCGGCGAGCTTGCCATTTCGTGGCTTGTCTACACCGCGACTGGCTCAGTCTTCAGCCTTGGCGTGACATGGCTCTTCTTCCTGATTCCCAGGTCAGTCGTACGGCTGTGGGGCGGGGTCTTCGTGGACAGATACGACAAGAGGAGGCTGATGCTGCTGACTGAGGTCTCCCGGGGAATCCTCTTCGGCCTTCTTGCTGCAGCAGTCGTGTTCGGTCTAGCCTCGGCGCCGCTCGTGTACGTCGTCTCCTTCCTTGTCGGCCTCATAGGCGCCGTCTTCGACATTGCGTCTCAGGCGGTCTTGCCTCTCCTCGTCGGGGCTGAATCTTTGTTCGCGGCCAACTCGTCGTTCACTGCAACCCTCCAGGTCGACAGCATCGTCGGCCCTGCAGCCGCAGGCGTCGCCATCTACGCGCTCGGCATCGCCGCCTCTCTTTCTATCGACAGCGTCAGCTTCCTTGTGCTTGTGGTGGCCCTGTTGCTTATGCGCGTCCCGACTGTCGCCAAGACTCTCGGCGCGGTAGGAAACTGGAGGAGTGAGTTCCGCCAGGGTTGGGCCTACTTCAGGTCGCGGGCGGAGCTTGTGTGGCTGAGCCTTCTGGTTGGGGGCGTCAACTTCGGCCTTGGAGGTTTCTGGTATGTCTACTGCATCATCTTCGCCCGCGACGTTCTGAATTCAGGGAGCGCGGGATATGGGGCCCTGAACGCGTTGAGCGCAGTTGGAATCTTGGCCGTCTCAGCATATCTCGGGCGAAGGGGGCTTCGGAGGCGCAGGCTGTCGGTCGTCTGCTCCATGTTTGGCATGGGAATCTTCATCACTCTGACCTCCTTCGCAAGGACTCTCCCCGTGGCCCTCCTTGCGATAGCGGCGTTCGGCGCTTCGATACCGTTGATTAGCATAGTGCAGAACACGTACTTCCAGCAGACGGTTCCGAAGCCGCTGATGGGTCGGCTCTTCGGACTCCAGCATTTCTTCGACTACGTTACTGTACCTGCGGGAATCCTATTCGCGATCTACTCCGCCGCTACTTTCGGAGTCACCACAGGAATCTTGTTCTCAGGGATCGTGATTCTCGCCTTCGGAGTTGCCAGCATTGTCGCCAGGCCGCTAGCCCGCCTCGACGCGATGCAAGTCACTACTTCACAGAGTCAATGAACGGCCTCGCTCCACTGATCAGGAACCGCGTGTCGGAGCCGAGACCGATGAACCTGAACCCGAGGGAGGCAGCCCGCTTCGCTTCATCCGGGGTCGCTGCAAGAGTGCCTGGAACCTTGTGCCTGCTTTCGCAGCTTCGCACAACAGCCTTCATGGCGTTCAACACCTTCGGATTGGACCTGTCGTCGAGGAGGCCGAGAGACATGGTGAGGTCAGAAGGCCCGACGAAAGCCACATCGACCTCGGGGACGGCTAGGATGCTCTCAACGTTCTCGAGAGCTTGTTGTGTCTCTATCTGCGCGACCAGCAGTGTCGACTCGTTTGCCGTCCTGATGTAGTCAGCGAAAGCGAGCCCGTAGTCGGCAGCCTTCCTCGGCCCCACTCCCCGCACTCCAAGAGGCGGATACTTCACGAAGCTCCCCGCCGCCTTCGCGTCCTTCTTCGAGTTGACCAGAGGACAAACGACCCCGTGGGCGCCCATGTCCAAGGCAGACTTGATGAGGTACTGGTCTATGGCACCCACCCGCACTATGGGGCAGACCTTCTCGCAGTCGACCGCCTGGATCAGTGTCGCCAGGCTCTCCGCGCTCATGGGGCCGTGCTCGGTGTCGAAGACGAGCCAGTCAAAGCCCAGTGCCTCGAAGATATCTGGCACGTCGGAGTGAGCTATGGTCACCCACGTCCCGAGGGTGACCTTTCCTGACCGTAGTTCCCTCTTGACGTTGCACTTCATCCTTGTTCCCCCAGAGACTCCGCCACCAGCTCAGCGATGTCCTTGACCTCCGGGCTTTGCCCGCCGATTGTCTTGAAGGCGTCCTCGAACATTGTGATGCAGAAGGGACAGCCGACCGCAAGCGTCTGGGCACCGGTCGCTGCAGCCTCCTCTGCCCTGATGACGCTCACCTTCTTCTTTTCCTCAACGTTGTACCAGACGTTGGCCCCGCCACCTCCGCAGCAGAAGCTAGCCTCCCTCGAACGCTTCATTTCCCGGAGCTCAACCCCGCCCATTGAAGACAGCACATCCCGAGGCTCCTCGAAGACGCCGTTTGTCCTTCCTAGGTTGCACGGGTCATGGAATGTCACCTTTGTATCCAGTCGCCCTGGCTTCAGCCTCCCGTCCTCGATTAGTCGCGCTATGAGCTGAGAATGATGCACGACCTCGAAGTTCCCCCCGAACTCGGGGTACTCGTTCCGAAAAGTGTTGAAACAGTGGGCGCAGTGGACGACCACCTTCTTGACTCCATGCTTCTGCAGGGTGGCTAGGTTCTTAATCACGAGCTCTTGGAACCTCCCCTCCTCGCCCATTCTCCTCACGGGTTCGCCGGTGCACGTCTCCTCGCTGCCGAGCACCGCGAAGCTGACCCCCGCCTCGTTCAGAATCTTGACCACCGACTTTGCCACATTTCTGCTCCTCAGGTCGTAGCTCGACTGGCAACCTACCCAATACAGGTACTCGGCGTTGGGGTTCTCGGCTATCGTCTTGACGCCCAGTTCTGTGAGCCAGGTCTGCCTGTCCGCGGGGGGCAGTCCGAACGGGTTCCCGTACCTGCCTATGCTCTCCAGGAAGATCTTCTTCTTCCCGTCGAGCCTGCTCTCGTTGACCAAGGTGCGCCTAAACTCTTGGATGTATCCGACTGGGTCGATGAAAACTGGACACACTGAGACGCACGCATTGCACATCGTGCAGGCCCACAGCTCCGACTCCCTGATCACGCCCTTCGAGAAGACGTCTCCCGCGCCAGGGACATTCATATCGTGGCCGAGGTCCTGGACGACGATCCTCGGCGAGAGGTCCCTGCCGCTCGCGTAGGCGGGACAGACCTCCTGGCATCTGCCGCAGTTGGTGCACGCGTCCAGGGCGAGCAGCTGAAGAGGGGAGAGCTCGCGCGTGCTCTTCACGTTCTTCGGGGTCTCTACCTGCTCGCTCTGGAGCATCTCCTGCAGGTTGAACGGGGTGTTCAGCTTCCCCATGGACTTGACTGGCGCCAGTGCGACGTTGAATCCAGATGTGAAGACGTGCACCAGCTTGGTGTACGGTGTGATGGCGATCAGTGTCATGACGGAGAACATGTGGGTCCACCAGAACGCCTGGTAGAGCCCAGGCCCGTCGAGCGGCACGGGCGAGTATGCGAAAAGCGTCGAAAGCGCGTCCCCCACGGGAGAGAAGGGGGTCCAGCTGACGGGCAAGATCAGGAACCTCAGCGCCTCGATTATGAACCCTGAGGCGCCAATCCAGACCAGCATGCCCAAGATTAGATAGTCGTCTCTCTTGGTCTCGAGCTTCTCGAGCCTCGCGACGAATCGCCTGTATATCGCAATCATCAGGCCGACGATAAAGGCGATACCAAGGGTGTCTCCAAGGAACTCAAGGGCCAGATAGCTAGGGCCCCGCACGAAGGTGTAAGGCGTGAGGAGCGGGAGAAGGTCGTTCTGCACGAAAATGAGCGTCGTATAGGCCAGGAGCATCAGGAAGCCGTAGAACAGCGCACCGTGCATTACTCCACCTCCCCTGTCGCGAAGCACTTTCCTTTGGCCGAGTCCGAATTCGAGGAAACGCCCGACCTTGGTTGTGAAATCCTCGGTTGAGAGCGAAAGGAACTGCCTGAGGCCTATGCCGTAGCCCCGCAGGTGCCTGTAGAGCCCGTAGAGCATGACCAACCCAGCGATGAAGAAAGCTGCGTACATGACCTCCAATGCGTAGGGGAAGTAGTTCTGAATGAGGATCTCTCTGACAGGTACGGTCAAACCGCACGGTCTCGACAGGACGGGTTATTTCGGCTTATCATCGTGGTGTGGCGACCCTTTTCGGGTGACCTTGCCTCCCCCCGGGGGCAGAGCCCTCAACACGTCGTCCAGGTTGATTTTCGCATCAAGCACCGTCAGAAGGGCCAGGTCCCGCGCCACTCTGCTTGCCGTCTGCGAAGCCTTCTCTCTGTGGGGGACGAGTACGAGGTAGGCGATGGCGGATGCAGCTATGGCGCTCTCAGGCCCCGATACGACCCGGCCCATATGGTCAATCCCGACGGCTGCTTCGACCAGGCAGTGCTCCACTTTGTTCTTCTTGCCCGTGATCATGAAGCTTCCCTTCGCCAAGTACTGGCCGCTCGGCGCCGCCGTGCCTATCTGTTCCTTGACGACCCAGTACGCGTCCGCTGCCCCGAGCCCCGTCTTCCAAGCGCTGCTGAATGTCACCGTCGCTTGGGCGACTTCTAGCACCTCGGCAGGGGTCTGCCCCTTTCCACCTTTCAGGACAAAGAAGGGCGATCCGAAAAGGTCTGCGTGGTACACCGTGTCGCCGTCGTCCAGGTGTCTTCTAACCAGCAGCGCGTTGGATTGTGCGTCCCTCCCGCCGATGGCAAGCTTCCCTCCGGTGGTCATGAACCAGCGGAACTTCTCGTACCATTCGCCGCTCTTCCTCCTGAGTTCGGTTGTTGCCTTCCTGCGGGACGCTCCTTTCGAGACGTTCTTGCGGGAGAGCGTTGCTGCAGCGGCTTTGGCTTCCGCCGCCTTCCGCTCAGCGTCCTTCGCCCACCCATAGATCCTGGAAGAGACTGCCTCCCTTGATTCGGGCGCTTGGAGAACCCGACTGCCGCTGTCTCCAGCCTCGGCGAGGAGCTTCAAGGCCTCGGTGAGGTTCCGCGATGCTTTGGCCCTCCCTGCCAACTCCCTCAGCATTTGTGCCTTCACGGTCATCTCTTTTTCTTGATTCTCGAGGCGACCAATCGTGACCTCGATTTCCCTGCGCCGCTCGTCCTCTGGGTCTGGCTTCGAGCTCGCCTCTGTCAGGATTGCAGGAAGGAAGATCTCATCGCAGAGAACAGAGACCGAGGCAGCCAACTCCTTCGGTGCTATTCCCGTGGGCTGAACTGCGAAAATCTCCTCGCCCCCATCGGTTTCTGCCAAGCAAGGCGAGGGCGCGTCCCTCGCGGCCTTGACCAATTGTCCGATAGCCTTCGCTATTTCGCCCGCCCTCCCCAGTAGGTCCCGAGAATCCGTGAGCTCTTCCAGGTCAACCCTGCGAAGCACCTCCCGCACGTACTTCTTGGGAAGTGCGACGTGCCTTCCTATCGCGCTCCCGACAGTCTTTTCTCGGTCCAGCGCCTGTCTGACATCTTCTTCAGTGACGGCTTCCGGGCTCTGGCGCCCCTGGGGTGGGGGCGTGTACCTTCCTCCCCTTGACAGTCTCCTCTTCGTGGACCTCACCTCCTTCAGCAGGAGTTGTATCTTGCCCTCGCCGTCAGTCACGACGATGTTGCCTGGGGGCATCAGCTCGAGGACGAGGTGCCTGAGAGAATCCCCCTCTCCCAGGGTGATGTCAAAGATTCTGTCGAGGTCCGTCTGACCTGCCCCTACGAACTTGGACCTCCCGACCTGTGCCCGAAGCTTCGAGGTGAAATCTGTCGTCTCGGTCCGCTCTGCGACCTTCTCCGAGATCCAGGCTCCGAATCGGGGCGACACCACGAGCATGGAGTCCTCTGAGCCAGGGCGCCTGAACCGGAGAACCTGGCCGCTCCCAATCGAAAAAACATTATTAACGTAGGTTCCTCGCAGCGTCTCGTCAATCTCCCTTACAAGGGGAAGTATGTCAATGCCTGAGAGTTCTCCCAACAAGAATCACCCCGCCGAGAATCGAGCCATGCGGAACCCATTTGATAAGCTCTATTGGCTCCGGATTGGTTCCGGAGTCGCTGCGGGGGTCGTCGCCTACTTCGTGTTCCGGCTTCCCGGCCTAGACTTCAGCTACGGTATCCTTGTCGGGCTCTTCGTCTTCCTCCTGACCTACTACATCGCGAAGTACGGCTGGTACAGGAAGTTAGAAGCCGCGAAGCTGACCAAGCTCTACAGCACAGGCATCGGGAGCTACGTGATGCTCTTCCTATTCACCTGGATACTACTTCTGACCCTTCTTTAGCAGCTTGACGTATCCCAGCAACGTGTCAGCGTAGCCCACGTCCCAGTCGTCCGACATCTGGCTCTTCCTTATCGACTGGGCAGCCCTCACAAGCTTCTCCTGGTCCCAGTTCTGCATTCCTCCCTCCTTCCCCTTTGAAAGGCTGGCAAGAATCCCCGCAGCGGCCAGGACGCTCCCCTTTTCTCTCTCGGTCTTTGCTTGGGCCAGCAGGAGCTCCACCTTCTTCTTCGCTTCTTCCAAATCAGACTTCTTCAGGGATTCAAGGACAGACGCGACTGCTTCGTTCACGGCTCCGCTCGTTTCCGCGACGATTCCAAGTTATTTAAGGCTCCCAACTTTGCGGCCATCATCAGTCGAACCCGCGGTCGCTGATCGTCCCAAGGCTCAATGACCTTCCGTCCGAAACGTCCGTGATCTTCGTCTCGCCCCTGTCCCTTTCGAGATGGAGAGACATGTGGACCAGCTGTTCCATCGTCCTCCCTCCGATCCTCGTCTCCCCTGCGGTCTGAGAGAACGTGACCCTGTTCGCGAGCAGGTAGGCTCGTCCGTTCAGGAATGCGTCTCTCGCGATCTCGCTCAGGTGGACGTCGAGGGCCCCCTGCCTGCGCGGGAGATTCGCCCTTCCTGGGTAGTCCAGTGAGAAGTTCCTGGTGAACGTGTCCAGGACGACCAGCACGGCCTGGCTCGTCTCCTTACTCTTGGCGAGAGCGCGCACCGCGTCGGCCTGGGCCGCTGCGGTCCTGACCCTCAAGTACTCGATTCTGTCCAGGAGCCCTCGCACGTCCTGCCCCCTCGCCTTGGCCATCCTCTCCACCCTCTCAGGCCTGAACGTCCCCTCGCAGTCGATGAAGACCGCCGTCCGCCCGGCCCCCGCGACCATCAGTGTCGCCTGCATTGCCAACTGGGTCTTTCCCGAGTTGCTCTTGCCGAAGACCTCCACGACGCGGCCGGACCTCAGCCCACCGCCCAAAATCTGGTCGAACCCCTTCGAGCCCGAGCTGAATGATGGCAGCGACGCGAGTCTTTTCAACGCTTCGCCTCCCGTCATCTTCAAGGTCATGGCTCGCAGTATTCCTTTGCTCTTCTTTTATTAGTGAACCCCATATCCTTTTATCCCCGAAAGCGAGCCCGCTCGAAAGGCCGACGTGAGCAATCCCCCGCCGCAGGCTAAGCGCCCTCTAAGCGTCCTTCAGAAAGCGACCAACAAGCAGGTCTCGGTCCGGCTCAAGAGCGAACTCGAGTACAGGGGAAAGATGTCCAATGTGGACCCCTACATGAACGTCATCCTTGTCGACGCTGAAGAGTCCGAGAACGGGTCGAAGATCGCGAACTACGGCAAGGTCGTGATACGGGGGAACAACGTCCTCTACATCAGGATAGAGGACAGACTCTAGGAGCTCCCTCCCGCTTGCCCAGGTCGCTTCACGTGGAGCAGATCAAAGGCTACGGAGTTCAGGACTTTGATGTCGAGATCGTCGAGCGAAAGGGGCAGGGCCACCCCGACAGCCTGATCGACGGCGCCTCCGAGGCAGTATCTCGCGGGCTGAGCAAGTACTACCGCAAGGAGTTCGGTGCAATCCTCCACCACAACGTGGACAAGGGCATCCTTGTCGGTGGCAAGGCCGAGGTTCGTTTCGGAGGGGGCCGGGTCGTTGAGCCGATCTACCTGCTCGTCGCCGGCCGGGCCACAGAGCTTGTGCCTCTGCGCGGGAAGACGGTCAAGGTACCGGTCGAGAAGATAGCCGTCCGGTCAATCAGGTCATTCATCAAGCAGACGGTCAGATTCCTCGACCCCGAAAAGCACGTCAGGATATCGACCATGATCAAGCAGGGCTCCCCCGACCTGGTGGCTGTCTTCATGCGACGCAAGATCATGCCCGTCTCAAACGACACCTCGATTGGCGTGGGCTACGCGCCACTTTCACCAACGGAAAAGGAGGTCCTTGGGGTAGAGAGACTACTCAACTCGCATTCTTTCAAGAAGAAGTACCCGGAGGTCGGCGAAGACGTGAAGGTCATGGGCCTGAGGCGCGGAAGGAAGCTCAGCCTCACCGTCGCCGCAGCGATGGTCAGCGGCAAGATTCCTGACGCCAGCCACTACGCCAGCGTGCTGCACGACGTCGCGGACGAGATTGAAAGGAAGACGTCGAAATCTCCGCTGGAGGTGAAGACGAAGATCAACGCCGCGGACGACCTCAAACACGGGAGCTACTACTTGACTGTCACCGGGACTTCTGCTGAGCAGGGTGACGACGGGAACACGGGCAGAGGGAACAGGGTGAACGGGCTGATTTCTCCCATGCGGCAGTATTCGATGGAGGCGACGGCCGGAAAGAACCCCGTCAACCACACGGGGAAACTGTTCAACGCACTAGCAATACTCGCGGCCGAGCGGATAGTTAGAGAGGTTCACCCTGTCAGGGAGTGCTACGTCAGGGTGCTAAGCAGGATTGGGAGCCCGATTGACCAGCCCCAAATCGCCAGCGCTGCGTTGGTGCTGGAGAACGGCGTTCCTCTGTCAGCTGTCAGGAGTGACGTGAACTCCATCCTAGACGAATCCTTCTCCAATGTGAAGAGGATAACGAACCTCATCCTGAGCGGGAAGGTCACTCTATTCTAGCGAGCTCGACTGGCCGCGGACATAGGAAAAAGCCGCCTCTTCATCGACCGCGACCCCATAGGCCCTTCGAAAGAACCTAACGACTGCAGTCACATCATGATGAAGGAGGTCGGTCGAGTTAGGATGAGAAGACAGGACTGCTTGGGGCCAGTCGATGAGCCAGACCCTCAGACCGTCTGTGAGGATGTTGTACTCGCTCAAGTCCCCGTTCACGAGCCCTGCATCGACAAATGCCTTCCTCGCAGCGAGCAAACACAGGTCAAGGACAGCCCGCGGGTCGTCCAAGTCGGGGCGCTGCGTGAGCCTGACGCCCGATAACTCTTCCAAGAGGACGGTGCTCCTGTTGAAAGCAACCGCTTTCGGGAACGACGGCCCCAGCCCACGCAGCCTCTTCAGGGCGCCGTATTCCCTCCTCGCCGCCTCATAGTTGACCGTGATCCAGCTCTTCATGTCGGATTTCTCAATGAACCTCTTCTTGCGCACGCGAGTGAAGCTCGTCCTCCCGAGCTTGAAGAACTTCAGTGCGAACAACGAGCCCTCGTCGTCGAAGGTTTCGTATACATCGGACTCCTTCCCCTTCGCGATTACTGCGCCCAACGCCGAGATGAGGTCTTTCCTGACGTAGTCGCGGAGGGCCAGGGTCTCGACTGCCTCCGTCGTCAGAGTGTAGTTCGTTCCCCTGCCCGCAACCAAGCCTTTCTTGCCAAGCTGGTCGAGCGCGAAGAGGGTCCTCTCGTGCGGCACTCTGCTGCGCCGCGAGACCATCCCGCTGTCGGCCGTTCCGTACGCCATCAAGGCACGTTCGAGGCCCTCCAGAGCCTTCCATTCCTCTGCCTTCAGGGACTTCAGTACCCTTGCCGCCCGTTCTGATGAAGACAACCGCCTCGCCCCAAGCAGGAGGAGCCCACTGCCGCCTATTTGAGAGGCCAGCAGCGAATCGGGCGGGCTTATTACGACGATTCAACTGATACGCCCCATGCTGAAGATTCTTCTTGACACGGACACAGCGGGCGACGACACAATTGCCATTATGATGGCGCTCAGGGCTGCCAATGCGAAGCTCGAAGGAATCACAATCAACTGCGGCAACATCAGGTTCGACCAGGAGGTGGAGAACGCCCTGTACACCATTCAGGTCGCCGGGATGTCAGAGAAGGTTCCGGTCTACCCTGGCGCGAGGCACCCCATAGTGAAGGAATGGACCACCGTAGAGCATATCCACGGCAAGTATGGGATGGGCGACTCCCACTTCCCCAAGGCGAGGCAACGTCCGGAGAAGAAGCACGCGGCGGACGCAATTGTGGAGACCATCAACTCGGAGCCGGGCGAGATCACCCTCGTGGAGATCGCGCCCATGACAAACCTTGCGCTAGCGATACGGAAGGACCCCTCGATTGCCAAGAAGGTGAAGCGCTTCCACTTCATGGGGGGTACGAACCACTATCCGGGGAACGTCACGCCTGCTGCAGAGTTCAACATCTGGGTGGACCCCGAGGCTGCCAAGATCGTGCTCGATTCGGGGATGCCGACCACGATGGTTGGCTGGGAGATATGCATGAAGTACGGCCTGATAGGCGCGCCGGAATACGCGAAGATCGAGGCCATGGAAACGCCCGAATCAGAGTTCTTCCTCGCGGTGAACGCTCAAGTCAGGAGGTACATGAGGGAGACCACGGGGATTGACGCGACGAACTGCCCTGACAGCATGACGATGGCGATTGTGCTGAACCCTCGGGTAGCCGTCGAAGTCAGGAAGAGATTTGTGTCCGTTGACACCTCCGACGGCGTGTCGAGGGGGGCTACGATCGTTGATCGGATGAACGTCCTGGGTCGAAGAACGAACGTCTCGGCCGTTTACGTATCCTCACAGGAGTTGTTCCGTAGGATGCTTTATCGCGTGCTGAGCGGAAAGCGAGCTTAACTCAGCCCTGATTCTGTCGCAAGCATGTACGCTTTCCAGTACTGGTCAGGCTTCGGCCTTAACCTTCTGGGCGTTCTTCCGCCTTCCGACATCCAGAGGCCTCTTCCCTGCCTGACTCGGCCGATCACGAACGCAGGCACACCGTCCCTGCGAAGCCTCTTCGCCAGTCCTTCGGCCCTAGATTCATTGCACGTAAGTAGCAGGGTGCCCTCGCTGAGGGAGGTGAGTGGGTCGATCTTGAAAGCGCCGCAAACAGCCTCCGACTCTGGCGGGACGTGAACAGTCTCCCTATCGACCACGAACGCTTTGCCGCTCGCGGATGCCACTTCCTCTAGTGCTCCCAAGACGCCTCCCTCGGTCGCGTCGTGCATGGAGGTGACTCCACTAGGCCCTTTGCCGAAGGAGCTGGCGAGCGCGGCGTCCCTGACCGTGGAGCATAGACCGATGAAACGTTTGGCCCCGCGCAAGACGACTCCCCCTGCCTCCCTTTCCACGTACCTAGGGAAAGAGAAGGCGAGAGTGGCTGTTGCCTCGATGGCCGCCCCCTTGGTCATCAAGATTGTGTCCCCAACCCGCGCCATCGTGGGATCCAGGTACTCTCCGCGGCTGCCAAAGCCGAACATCGCACCCCCGCCAATCACTGTGTAGCCTGCTCCCGGGTAGCTCCCTGTGTGACCCGCCACTATCGAGACTCCCAGCTTCTGGCATTCCGTTCCGACGCACCTGAGATACCAGGCCCTGTCGCTCGTCCGCATCTCGTCGGGGAAGTTGAAATTGAACGCGGCGAACTCTGGTCTTAGGCCAGACGTGGTGTAGTCCGAAGCCACGAGGTGGACGCTCAGCCAGGCAGACCTTTCCATCCCGACCGCTGGTATCACGGACATGGGGTCGGTTGTGATCAGCATCACGCCGGTTCTCCCAACCGCAACCACCGCGTTGTCCAACCCTCTCCCGGGGCCCTTGATTGTCCTCCGGTCGCTTGCGCCTAGGCTGTTGAAGACTACTCGCTTCATGAAGTCGGGCCCTGGCTTCCCATATTCGTTCATGCTCATGTCAGGTTCCCTCGTTTCGCCAATCACCTCTTCCTTGGGCCCTCAGAGGGCTGTCTTCAGAGCCCCTCTGTTCGCCAATGCGAAGATGACAGCCGCGCTGATGACGAATTCGGGGATGAGATAGCTCGCATTGTAGATGGCCGAGTAGAGGGCGGGGCTCTCGCCTGCTGGGGCATAGCTCGCGAAGAAGACCAGCCCGGAAAGAAAGTGGAAGCAGTAACGGCCTGCGATTCCTGCCGCCACCCCGATTACAGTGACCAGACCTTGCGGCCCCCGGCCTTCCCATCGACCCTTGAACAAACCTGCGAGTCCCAACGCGCCGAAGGCGAGAGGGTAGTCGAGGAGGAACTGGAAAGGGTTGTAGACGAAGGGCTCGAAGTACACATCGATGATACCGAACACCGCGCCCCCCACGACGCCCGCCTTGGCGCCTCTCCTCAGGGCGAAGAAGAGGAGGGGGACCATCGCCCCAAGCGTAATCGAGCCTCCCTCCGGAAACGTGAAGACCTTGATTGCGTTGAGGGCTGTAGCAAGAGCGATCATCACGCCTGCCTCCGCGAGGACCCTTGTTGGAATCCGACCGTTCATGAGGATTCTCTGCCCTTGTCAGCCTTATAAACGACTCAATAAGTCGTTTATGCGTTGCAGCCTCCCGACGAACTGATGGTCCAGGTCTTCCTCCCTTCAATGAGGCAGCTGGTCGCGAAGGTGCTAAGCTCCCAGGGCCATTCACAAAGTCAGATCTCCGGCATGCTCGGCACGACGCAGGCGTCGGTGAGCCTCTACCTTTCGTCCAAGGCTGAGAAGGCCTACTCAGCGCTGGCGACCTTGGCCCTTGGCAGAGATGATGTCGACAGGTACGCGGCCTTGCTGGCTGAGGATGTCAAGCGAAGCTCCGTGGAAGCCGTCAGCACTCTTGGCTCAATCTGGAGGAGTCTGCTAGGCCGAGGGTTGGTCTGCGAGGCGCATAGAAGGCTCCATCCCTCGCTGGCGCAGTGCGATGTTTGCATCAAGGAGTACGGAGAGAGCGATGGCGACAGGTCTGGGGCCATAGCCCAGGTGAAGGACGCCGTAAGTGTGCTCGAGTCATCCAAGGCATTTGTGGCTGTCATGCCCGAGGTCTCGGTAAACATTGCATACGCTCCGGAGGATTCTCGCACGCCCGACGATGTCGTCGCCGTGCCTGGAAGGATTGTTAAGGTCAAGCGAGCTGCCAAAGCCATGCTTCCTCCCGAGTTCGGAGCATCGAGACACATGGCCAAGGTCCTGCTGCTGGTCAAGGCGCGTCGCCAAGATGTTCGTGCGACCGTCAATCTGCGGTACGACGGTAAGGTCAAGGCGGTTCTCAGGAAGCTCGGCCTGCGGACCCTCGACATCGGAGGTTACCGGCAGTCCGGTCCAGGGGATGGCGCAGTTGAAGCCCTGAAGCGGAGGTTGAGCGGTGCAAGGGGAGACTTCGATGCCGTCATCGATTCCGGCGGGATGGGCGTCGAGCCCAATGTGTACCTGTTCGGGGCTAGCCCAGCAAGCGTTGCGGACCTCGCGGTAAAGGTGGCGAGACTGTACTCATCGCGCTAGGTTCTCCGCGGCTTCCTAGTTGTTGACGCCGCTCTCGGCCCTTTTCACGCATGCAGCGAGGAAGGCCGCGTAGATCGGCTCGGGTTTCTCTGGTCTGCTGACGTACTCGGGATGGAACTGGGTGCCCATGTAGAACGGGTGCCCCCCCAGCTCGAGGATTTCCGCCCTCCTACCGCCGTCGCTGAAGGCTGAGTAGTGGAGGCCCTTTTCTTCGAACCGTTTCAGGTATCTCTGGTTCAACTCGAACCTGTGCCGGTGCCTCTCCCTGATTTTGGTTCTGTGGTAGATGCTGAATGCCCTGCTCGGTCGCTTGAGGAAGATGTCGTGGCCCCCAAGCCTCATCGTGCCCCCAAGCTCGGAGACCTTCCTCTGCTCTGGAAGCAGGTGGATGACGGGGTGCGGTGTCTCGGGGTCAATTTCAGAGCTGTTCGCCCTCTTGAGGCCGAGCGCGTTTCTTGCAAACGCGACCGTCGCCAACTGAAAACCGAAGCAGAGTCCAAGGAAGGGGAGCTTCCCCAACCTTGCGTAGTTCGCTGCCGCTATCTTCCCCTCCGTCCCCCGGCTCCCGTACCCCTGCGGGATCACCAAACCGTCAAAGGAGTCCAGCTGGGCGAGCTCGCTTTCGTCCTCTTCCAACGCCTCCGACTCGATCCAGGAAATCTTAGCCCTCGCTCGATACGACGCAGCGGCGCAGGTCAGGGCCTGGTTCACGCTGACATAGCTATCGGCCAACGACGCGTACTTCCCTACCATGGCTATTCGGACTGTCTTGGAGGGTCCGGCAAACCTGTCCGCCACCTGGTTCCAGCGAGTCATGCTCAGCTTTCCCTTCAGTCCGAACTGGCGCTGGATGGGCTTCAGTGCCCCCTCTCGCTGTAGAAGCTGGGGTACCTGGTAAATGGAATCGACGTCTGGGTTCGAGACGACGTTTTCCAGGGGCACGCTCGTGAAGAGGGAGATCTTCTCCTTCGCGCTCTCGGGGATTGGCCTCGACCCGCGAACCACGATGATGTCTGGTTGGATTCCGATTCTCCTCATCTCCTGCACGCTGTGCTGGGTGGGCTTCGTCTTCATCTCGCCGACTACGGAAAGCTCAGGTGCGAGGCTCACGTGCAGAAACAGCGTCCGCCCCGGTCCCTCCTCCATCCGCATCTGCCTCAGGGCCTCCAGGAAAGGAAGGCTCTCGATGTCTCCAACCGTCCCACCGCACTCCACGACCAGCACATCCGCCACAGAATCCTTTGCGAGCTGCCTGATTCTCCGCTTTATCTCGTCTGTCACGTGGGGAATTATCTGGACTGATTTCCCGAGAAACCTGCCCCTCCTCTCGTCCTCGATGACCTTCTTGTAGACTTGCCCAGTCGTGATGTTGTTCTCCCTGGACATGTTCAGGTTTAGGAAACGCTCGTACGTGCCTATGTCCATGTCTGTCTCGCCGCCGTCATCGGTTACGAAGACCTCCCCGTGGATGACCGGGTTCATCGTCCCGGCATCGAAGTTGAGGTACGGGTCAATCTTGAGGCACGTCACGCTGACTCCGGAGAGCTGCAACAGCTTCGCAACAGAGGCTGTGGTTATGCCCTTGCCGAGGCCCGACATCACGCCCCCGGTCACAAAAAGATACTTCGGTTGGTGCGAACGGCCGCGAAGATGTATGTTGGCCCTTTTATCCACTCCGCTGCTTTTTGTCATGGAGAGCGTTGCCCTACCCGCCGAAGAACTTCGCCGAGGTCAAGGTCGAGGGATGGAATAGCGGCTATTTTAGCGTGCAGAACGTGCTGAGGCACCTCCAGCGCAAGGCCATGGGCTACGGGGTCCCAAGCTACTCCTCGGTCGGGCTCTACGTCGCCATCATGGGCCAGTTCTGCAGGTTCGCAGGAAAGAACCCGGACGAGCTGGTCCGTCTCCCGAGGGCGGAGATAGAGGACCTGGTCCACTCCTACCTCGACCAGGCGCTATCGAAGGGGCTGAGCAGGAAGACCGTCAAGACGAGGCGCAGCTTCCTCCTGCTCCACTTCAGGAAGAACGGCTTCAAGGGCGACAGTGCGCTCGACATCGAGGTGTACTCCGTCCCGGCCAGGTACCGGAAGGCCCCGGAGCACATACCCAGCTCGGAGGAGATACTGCGGATGGCGGACGCGGCGCTCTCCGTGCGAGACCGGGCGATGATCCTGTGCCTCTACACCTCGGGCCTGAGGGACAGCACACTGCGGGCCCTGAGGTATGGCGACGTGAATGAGGACCTTGACAAGGACACTGTCCTCGTCCCCGTGTACCCGGAGATGAAGAGGGTGCTGAACAAGGCCTGCAAGAACAACATACCATACTTCACCTTCTTCGACGCCCTCTCCGCGGGCGCACTGAAGTCGTACCTCCGGGACAGGGAGAGGAGGTTCGGGAAGATAGGGGACGAGGAGATACTCTTCCCGCCGGGTGCGGGCGCGTCTCACATGGCCCGCCACAGGAGCAGGCTCAAGCCTCTGGGCGACGTCGACGTGAACAGGGTGCTCAAGCAGGCGGCCCAGAACGCAGGGATGAAGGAGTGGCGCGCGGTGCACCCGCACGCCCTGCGCAAGTCCTTCGAGGAGGCAGTGAAGAGGAGGAGGCCCGACGGCACCATGATGGGCGAGAAGGACCAGGAGTTCCTGATGGGCCACATCCTGCCCGGGTCCAAGGACCCCTACTACGGGTCGGGCGTCAGCGTGGAGGGGTCGGCGGTGAGCTTCAACAGGGAGGTCGCGAACAAGCTGAGGGAGGAGTACCGCATGGTCCAGTTCTTCCCGGAGCGGAGCACGGTCAGCAGGAAGGAGACGCTAGCCATGTTCAACAGGCGGTTCCTCAAGCTGTCGAGCTGGACAGACGGGGAGATCGACGCGCTCGGAGACCTCGGCGCGCTCGAGGAGCCCGAGATGCAGGAGCTCCTCGACCGGAAGAGCATGCGCAAGCTGGGGCTCAACGGGAACAGGCAGAAGGTCGTTCCGGTGGACGAGGTGAAGAAATTCATCGAAGAAGGGTGGGAGTACCTCTCCACCCTGCCCTCCGGGGAGGCTATAGTCAGGCTGCCGTCGGGCGGGGCTTGAGCTGCGGGCCTGGGGAGGCGGGGCGCAGGGTGACTTTTCCGGAGAGGGTCTGCCCTGAGAAACGGCGGGCCGGCAGACCTGTCAGGCGGCGGAGCGCTTCAATTCGCCGTAGAGCAGCCTTGAGTACATCCTGATCCTGACCGAGACTTCGTCGCTCGGCAGGAAGTCTGGTTCGGACAGAATCAGCTCCCTCAAAGCGCTCGAGGAGGGCAGCAGGGTCCCGGCCGCTCTCTTCAGTTCGACGATACTGACCCCCTCTGAAGGTGCTAGGCTCAATCGGCCAATGGGTCGGTGACCGAACTTAACGAAGACCGATGCCAGTTCGCGGCTGCCAGAGATTCTCCAGGGTGGGGTCGCCTCCAGTCAATTACGCTGGCGATGCTGGAACAGGGCATCGGGTTGGGCAGCGTCGAAAGGGGTTGGGACCGGCGCCTCAGTTGCCGTTAAATGCCCCCCCACGTCAGAATGATGGAAGGAAATTGAGCGAGGAATACGTCCCGGTCCCGAGGAAGGAGCTTGCGCGCTGGGTCGAGGAGCTCGCGGACATGAGGCGACAGCTACGCTCCGGAAGAACAACTTCGTCCCGTCCCTGAGGCGGCCCAGCACCAGCTCCGTCCGAGAGCGGCAACCTATTTGCGAGCACGTTTGGGAATGTCAGTCAGGCTTGGCGGACAGGGGAGAATCTCTCAGTTAAGCTTGACGGACATCCCTAGGGCCGCTTTCTCTTTGCGCCCGGGGCAGCCGCAGGGCGAGAGGGTTCCGGGGCCTTGCGAAGTAGGCGTCCATCTCCTCGATGAGGCGGATGACACGGCGGAGGTTCTCTGGGTCGTCGGTCATGTGACGATTGAGCGGGTGGGCACTTAACGGCGTGAAGATTGCGAAAGACACCGGTTGATTGAAATCAAATACCACACGGGTATGGGCCGGAAGGGATGCACCTAATTATTTAAGCGAATCCTGACGTGCGAGTCCATAATTGACCACCGCTCGATAACCAGACTAGAGTCAACTTATTTCTGTGCTCTAAGATTGTGGAAAGCCGATTTCGCCAGTTCTTGGATTCACAAAGAGGAGGTAGCTCTTGATAAAGTTGGACACCGTAATCGCGTAATACATTTGGTTTCCGACCACTTGCAGGGAAACACTGGTATACTCAATCGAGCTCATGTGAAGATTACTGGCAGCATATCCCTCAACGGAGCTTAGTGCCGCCGAAGGCTGCACCTTGAACGGAAAGTTCGGCGGTATCTGATACCAACCATCATTTTCATCGATGATTATTCGAACGAGCTTCGAGGTTGGAGGATAGAACTGAAAAAAGATGACGCCACTATTTGCGATGGGAACCCCTTGATATCCCTGGGCCCACTGGATCTGATAGTTGGTAGAACTAAGAACCGGGGAAAATTGATTGACAAGTGCCATGTTGCCTAGAGAGACTCCGAAGGTGTTTGCCATGAGTTGCTCGACCGCTACGTCGGCCTTGGTCGTGTTAAACGAAAGATTAGTTGTCGCATTTCCGTAAGTTAGTCTCCAGTAATCTTGTGCGATATAGTCAAGCTCATAGAATTTTCCTTTAACGAAAGCGATAGTTATGTTCGAGTCATCGGCAGTCTTGTACAGGTATGTTGCTTGAGTACAGAGTATTGAATTGTCGGAACAGGTTGGTAGCCTTTGGGATACAAGGCGGATCGGCTGTTCGTTCAGTTGCAAAGCCAATGATTGAGCAATCGTGGTTGCGTTCGAGCTGGTCTGAAGAAGCCCTTGGATGCGATTGACAGTCAAGCTGGTATCCGCAGCCATAGTCACATTAGTATAAGTCTGAGCAAGGGGGGTAGTTCTGGATGCTACTGTGGCTGTCTGCGTAGAAACCAGGCCACCGGTGGAAGTACTTCTAGTCAAACCTGAGGGACTTGGAAAGTAGAAAATCGCAGTAGCCCCCACGACAATCGCCAACACGACTGCTACCGCGACCGCCGCACCAATCTCCCTTTTGTATTCCGCCAATTCGAATTACCTCAGCTCATCCTTGGGTAGGCAGGTTATACATTGCTACGCTTTAGGAAGGGCAATTGTTAGCCTTACTAATCTGTAGTAATATACCGTCAGCGCATGAAGGAAGATCGGGACGTAAATGTGGCTGATGCACCCCCGAAAGACACCAGCGAGATTCCCGAGGCTTATCTCAAGGGAACTACATACAGGGTCTATCGTTATATGCTCAAGCAGGGCCGACCGGTGGGAATCTCTGACGTCCAGAAGGCACTAGGGCTAAGCTCTCCTTCCGTATCTCAGTATCACATCAGGAAACTCTTACGGCTCGGTCTCATCCGAGAGGAGCAAGACGGATATGTCATCGACAAGATGGTGTTGGAAAATGTCATGAGGATAAGGCGAATTTCCGTTCCCACGCAGACAGCGTATGTAGCCTTCTTTGGCGTCACACTCTTCATTCTGCTTGCTTTTCTGAAGCCCGTGACGATTAGCTCACTCTATTTCTTTGCGATTGTCGTTAATGTTGCAGCAGTTGGGATTTCATTATATGAAGCACGGAAGACACTGAGGCGTCTGTAGACAGTTATGCGACACAATTGCAAAAGCTAGCTTCGAGTCTCAGTATAGCTCTTACACACCCCTCGATGGGGTGTATTCCCAAAACAGCCCCTTTTACACGAAATAGCTCAATTCTTCCCCCTTTCCCTCCCCCTCTAGGCGGAGCCGTGTCGACGTTGGGCCTCTACCTGTTCAGCTACCTCAACGGTGAAACTGCCTACTGGTTCATCGCTCTGGCATCCACGCTTTCCGGCATAGGGATAGGTGTCGTGCTGCCACCACTTGGACGAGCAGTAATCATGCTCGCCCCATCGGAGAAGAGAGGTTCTGCTTCTGGCATATTCAACACGATGAGGAACCTTGGCGGCCCGTTCGGAGTTGCTATTCTCCCACAGTTCCTTGAGACCGCCATGCGGTCTCACGTTGCCTCAAGCATGCAGCAGTCAGGAATGAATCAGAGAATCGCGCTCTACCAAGGCGCGATTCAGGGGTTTAGCGACACGTTCCTGCTTGCTACGGCAATCTGTTTGATCGGTGTTCTTATGGCCCTGCTGATTCCAAGGGCCAAACTTGAACATCACAGGAAATCAGAGACACATGCTCCGTCAACCGAAGACGTAACAGTGCCTCGGCGGTAGTTACTTTGATTCTTCAGCGTCTGATGGCGTTTCTTACTTGCGGCAGCGCAGCCGCGAAGGCCGTGTGCGGGCAGTAGTCAGTGCCGTCGAGCTCGCAGTAGAACTTCACCTTCCCCCCTTCAGCCGCCCTTGCCTTCACGCCGACTATCCTGTCCTTCTTGTTATCCCGTATCACGACCTCGTCCTTGCCGAGCGAGATCAGCTCCAGGAAGGGGGCGTAGTTGGAGAACCTGTCCTCGATGTAGAGCATCACCTGCAGGATCTCGCTCACGTAGGTCGCCGCGCTCTTCTTCTCCTTCTTGGCGCGTTGCTTGACCTGGTCGTAAATCGCTTCGGTAACAGTAATTGTACGGAACCCCCTGTCCGGCATAGTTACTTGGTAAGACTACGGAAGATTTAAGTGTTTACTGAAGGAGGAAAGCGTAACAAGATGTCAGAAAGTTCGTGCGTTTCTGACCCCTTCTCGGGGACGGGCGGTTTGTCTTCCGCCTGCGTCTTCGCGTGGCCCGCGTTAAAAGCGGGATTCTCCTCGCCGTGCATGCCCGTCGGGGACGGAGAGCCTCTCGAACTGTGCGAAGAATGCGGCTCCCCCCTCGAGGACGGCGTCTGCGGAGGCTGTGGGCCCGGATTCAGGGGTGGGGCCAGTCCCGTCGGAGCCGCTCCGCCGGACAGGCGGGAACTTTCCAAGATTCTCGGAAGGAACGTCGGCGCCAGAGCGCACGGCTCCTACGCCCTCTCGATGCAGCAGGAGAAGGGAATGGCACCGTTGAGAAAGGAGATCGGGTCACTGGTCGAGCGGTTCAACGCCTCCCCCGAGGTCAAGGCCTCTGTCAGGCAGAACGCGGAACGGCTAGCGGTCAAGATCATGGACGACCTCGGGCCCACGAAGGCAGCCATCGTTTCCGTCACCCAAGAGTTCATTCGGCACGGGAGGACCCTGACGGAGGTCGCTTCCTGCATTTCCCAGGTGCATGCGGGAATGGACAAACTGAGAGACCTGGTCGTAGAGGTCTATCCTGCGCCAGAGGGGAAGATTCGCGTTCTGGTGGACGGCAGCGAGCGGCCCTTCAGGTCCTACACCGAGGGCCTATACAGGAAGCTTAGGATACCGCTCTTCGCTTCCGACGGTAGCGCGCTCTTCGAACTGAGGAACGCCCGGCTGACCACAGATGGCTATGACCCCAAGAGGGTGGAACCCCGCCGGCCGACAGAGTTTGTCATCAGGGCAGATGACAGGAGCTTCGAGTTGTTCAAGGTGCTCAAGGAGGCCAGGCTCTCCGGCGGTTCGCCCGGAGGCAGCCCCGACCCGAGGGTGCTGTTGAGGAAGTACTCGGTCTCGAAGCTGCCGCTGACAGAAAGGCTCCTCAGAGAGGCAGGCGTCCTGCAGATGGTGAACGCGGAATACGCGAAGAGCTTCGCCGAGAAGCTTGGGGACGGGCGGGGTAGGTCGCCCAGGAAGCTGGCGGAGATGGCTCTCTTCGAGGTCTGCGACGGCTTGGTCCCCAGGGGGCTGAGAGACGAGGTGGCCAGGAGGCATCACCTCAGGCCTTCTGCCCTGAGGTCGCTTGTGGTCAAGCCCGAGCTGGCCGCTTGGCAGGGATGAGCTCGGGACAATGGCGGTCCAAGTATCTGCCATCCCTCTCAAGCTGATAGCGACCCACCCCAGGCTGACCTTCCGCTTCAGCTACGACGTAGACTCGCTCGCGGACTCAATCAGGTCCGCAGCCGACGAGAACACCCCCAACGGCCAGATCAACCCGGGGAGGCTGGTGCTGAGGGAGGACGGGGAGGGATACTGCGTCTACATCGGGGTGAGGCGGTTCCTGGCTCTGAAATCCCTCTATGAAAAGACGCGGGACGAGCGCTTCGCGACGTACAACGCCTACATCGACACCAACATCTCGGAGCTGCAGATGTTCGTCAAGGCGAAGAAGGAGAACGACGAGGAGAGAGGGGAGAGGCAGGGCGTCTCCGTCCTGGAGGAGGTGTCGGGCATCGGGAAGATCAGAGGTTCGATCGACTCCCGTGACCTTGACGAGGGGCTGGCGCGCCTGCTGGTCGTTGCGGAGAAGCTCGGGGATGCGAAAATCCTACGGCTGTACAAGATAGAGGGAGCGGCCAACTTCAGGTTCAGGCTCGCGCAGCTCGAGAGGCTCGCCAAAATCGACGACGGGCGGGAGTTCTACACGGCGGCGGCCTACGTCGCGGGCTCCGGCATGAGGAGCGACGACATCGAGCCCGCGGTCAAGGACAGGGAGGGCGTCTTCGTGTTTGAGTGGTTTCCGGGCTTATTCCCGGACTACAAGAAGAAGGGGGCCGAGGAGAAGGGCCCGGTCGGAGAAGAGAAGCAGGGAGCCGAGACGAAGGGGGCGACCGCCAGGGGAGGGAGCAAGCGGGGTGACTCGAAGCAGTTCGAGGTCCACAAGAAGGGGGTCATCGTCGTCGGATGCCCGCGCTGCAGGGGAGAGAACATGCTGCAGCTCAGAGGCAAGATCCAGGCGACCCAGATCCCCTCGGACCCCAGAGGGAATGGGAGAACCATGGAACCCGACACTGTCAGCAGAGTCGTCTCCGAGTGCTCCCGCTGCTCCAAGTCGTTCCACGTCTTCGTCAGGCACGTGGGGGGTAGCACCTACGCAGCCGAGGCCACCGTTCTGGGGAGGTTCAAGGAGCCAAAGGCCACGACGGAGGCCGTCGACCTCCGCTTCGATTTCGAGAAGGAGGCGTGGCAGAAAATCGTGGGAGCAAAGGTAGTCGGCGTGTTGCGCACAGTCGCGCCCAAGCGAAGGGAGTGAGGGAGGATTGCCCAAGAGCATGAGGGAGGCGGTGGCGGCGATAGTGGTGGTGGAGATGCTGATACAGGGGGTGTTCTTCGATTCACGCCGGCTCAGGCGGCTCCCGTTCAACGGGAGGCTGGTCGAGAGGGTGCTTCGCTCCCTTGTCGACTCCAGGGTCGTGGTGAAATCGCGGCTGAGGAGGAAGTACATCTTGACCGAGGACTTCCTGAACCTGGCCAAGGGCGAAATAGTGCGGGCGATACCGCGCCAGCTCTTCATCCACTGTCCGGACCCCGCTGTCTTCGACATCTCGGGCCTGGAGAGCTGGAGTGAGGAAGAGCTCGAAATCTACGTCAGGGAACTGAGAAAGCGCTGGCTATCCAAGACTCGGCCGAAATAACCGACAACCCTTGTCGCTTGCAGCAACCGACAACCCTTGTCATTTGTGGCGGCCCGATACATCCTGACGGCATGTCCGGGTTTCGCCGCGGCAGCTTTTATCATCTGCCATGCATTCTGGGCATGTCTTACGGGCCCACTGAAAGGTGCAGCTTCTGCGGGGGCTTGTACTACGTCCAGAAGCTGGCCGTCCATGAAGGGATCTGCTCGTCGAGGCCCAAGAGGCTGACCGTCGGGAGGGCGGTCAGGCTCGCCATCAAATCGCACCCCGAGGCGTCGAGGAACAGGGCGCTGCTCGTCAGGCTGGTGTGGCAGATCAGGGACCGCTACCGCGCGGGGCCCGCACGGATGAGACTGACGGAACCGGGACGCGTACTCAGAGCGCTGTCGCTTTACAGGAGAGCACGCCGTTCAGCCGTCCGCCAGATTCGCCCTGATCACGTACAGCCCCGCCATAGTCCAAAGTTCCTCAGCGAAGGTCTCGGGAGAGAGTTCGGCGGAGCGTAATGCGCGCGCCTTGGCGATGGGTATCAGCCGGCGGACTAGCTGGTCCAGCTCAGCGTCTACGCTTTCGCTCGACATTGTGCGCCCTGTCGAGCAGGTCGTTCGCCCAGCGTTCGAACTTCACCGGGTCGGCCACTTTGCTTCTCACGAACTCGATGGCTCCCCTAACCTCTTCGTCGGGGATGGGCTTCAAATCCGGCTCGAGTTTCACACACTTCCTGCCAGCTAATAAGCTTCACTCACAAGGAGAGCTTCTGAGCCCATACATCGGTCGGAATTGTAGCCTTCATTGAACCATAACTCTTCAGGGGACTTGTGGCCCACAGTGAGCCATTGGTCGGACCGACAATCAGGCCCTCTGAATGCGCTCTCTCAGCTCAAGAACGACGTTGAGGAAGAGTAGTTCTCCGAACAATGCATCCGGGCTTCGCTCGGCCGTCCGGACGACTCTTCCGGGCAGAGATTTGCTCAGCCGCTCAAGCAGACCTAGAAGCTTGCCTTGATCTTCTGGCAGGTCCCCACATTCCCCTGACGGCTCGGTCGACCATCTTCTCGAAGCGTTCGTCGTCACGGAGTAGTTCGTCCAAGTCTCTCTTTTCCTCCTCCGTAAGAGGTCCGCCGAGGCTTTTCTTCATCTTGACCGTCTACGGATTAACATTACCCGACTAATAAGTCCCCCGTCTTTTTAGTCAGCGGGGGCCTCTTTGATGTTTGAAGGACTTACGAACGGCAGCCGTCGGAATCGTTCTCTTGTCTCTGAGCGTTGTCGTGGTTGCTTCGAGCAGCATTGTCCCGTGGGCCGCCGGGATCGACCCTTGCGACTCATACGGCGACTGCGTCTCAGCATCGATTGCCTACGTTAGGTCAAATCCAGACGATAGCCTCTATCTCGGCGACCAGTTTTCTATTACAGCCACAACGTCTTCGGCGCCGGGCTCCTCTGGGAGCGCGAGTTGGGTTGGCTCGCTGCAGGGAATCACTTGGTCGTACGATCCCACGACCTTCAACGCGACGGTAGACGGCTCGGTGGGGCGCTTCCTTGTAGCAGAAAACGTCACTGGCGGCTATACAATCACAGCGACCGCCTCTTTCCTTGTCGCGATCACGACCTGCACGACATCGAACAGCCAGACGACCTGCTCCACCTCATACGCACAGTCATTCGTGCCAGTCTCGGAGCAGGTGTCGCTCAGGGCCTTCTCCCTCACCTTCCAGGCGAAGCTGGTCAACGCGACCACCCTGCTGCATCAGCTCAGAAGGAATCCTGATGGGACATTCTATCCCTACGACGCGTTCCAGATCAACTACACCTACTCCTTCCCCTTCATGCAGCGGAGGCCTGACATCAGGGTCGGCGTCGCTCCGAGCTACGATCACAGCGTCCTCAACCTCGCCTCCTACGAGAACTCGGCCTCGGCGGGGTACTTCTTCTTCCAGATGAACAACAAGACGGGCAGCTTTGGCGTGGCGACGACTGCGACCGCTCTCAACTGGTTGGGTCAGGAGCTTGGGGAGAAGCGGACCACGACGGGCTTTGGCATCATCCCCTTGGTCATGGACTTCCGCACGCGGATCGTCAACCTCACCGACTCGAACGGGTTCATGGCTAGGAACCTAGACGGGACGTTCTACCGCGGGGACAAGTTCTGCGCGGGGTACAGCGTTTCGTTCGAGTGGCAGAAGCAGAGGACTGACATCGGGGTGAACGTCACCGCAATATACCCCGCTGGACTCGCGCTTAGGAACGCCACCGGCACCTCCACCGAGCCGACCGGAAGCTTCTGCTACAACGTGAGGTTCGGCGCGACCTACGGGAGGCACGACCTCTACACCAAGATCAGGGTGATCAACTACGAGGGCTATCAGTTGGGATGGGGCGAGAGGAACAATCCTGTCACCGACGTGCTCTACGACCCGCACTTCAGGACGCTGACCTACCCCTTCTACAGGGGAGAGGGGGTCTGGTCCTACGACAAGGACTTCGTCCTGATGACGAAGTACCTCGGCAACTGGAACGGCTCGGTGCTCACGCTGGCCGAGAGGGCGGTCTTGGACATGGTCTCCTCGCCGTCCTCCACTTCCTACTCGCTGAACCTTGAGGCGAGCCCATGCACGGACTGCGCCGTCTATTTCAGGGCCATCAACAGCACCTCGCTGGTCAGGGTCAACTACCTCAACGCATCTGCATACGACTACCTCAATTCCACGGTGGTCAAGCTCTTCTTCAACGCGACCCGCTCCGGCATCTACGGCGTCGTCCTCGGCAATTACACCTACGTTGTGGCGAACGTCACGGGATACTCCTGGAACCTGGGCGTGCCGGGTCGCCTGAAGATATTCTCGGGGAACTACACCTACCAGCCCGTGGCGTACAGCGCCAACGTCACGGTCTCCGTCTTCGAGCCCCCGAACGCCAGCGCCTCCCTGCAAGTCAGAGCTTTGAGCAGCCTCCGGGCGTACCTCGACTCGTACGTCGAGAACGAGACCGGCAACGACGAGCAGATGCTCCAATCGTTCAACAGAGACCTTTACCCGATGAACCTGAGCGAAGCGTATTCGGCGCGAGGGCAGCTCTCGGTGATGCTGAACCAGACATCGACCACGGGTTACATCGTGACGATTCGCGGCGCAGGCTACGGGTACACCACCACTTACCGGCTCGGGGTCGCGCCTTGGACCGACGCCTCGCAGGTGGACGCGCCCCTGGCGAACAGGACCCTGGGCTTCCCGCTGTCGCTCTACAACTTCGGAGCGGGCTGGAAGCTGACGCCCTTCAGGCTCGTCAACGTCAGCAGCACGCTGCAGTACGGCGAGATGCTCTGGCTGGACCACTACGCAGCTCTTCCCCTGCCGCTGGACTTCTCGACGCTCCCCGTGGAGACGCCGGTCCTCTGGGGCGGGGTTGCGAGGATCCCGATAACGCTCGTTACAACGCAGAATGAGGTCCCCATCTTACGGCAGACCGACAACGCCGTGACCGTCATGCCGACCTTCCAGTCTGCCGGGGTCAAGCAGGCATCCATCGTCATCTCCCCTGGCCAGAACGCCACCACTTACAACGGGCAGCAGGCTTACACCTCGGGGTACAACATCCAGCTTCCCCTATACGGGTCCGATCCCATCACCCTGCTCAAGCCGTACACGGACTCAGGCCTGGCCACGCTCGTGGTGACCAATTCATACGGCGCAACGTGGACCGAGAGCATCAACACGCCGAGGTTCTCGTCCGTCGATGTGGCGGGCGAGGTGATGGGGGTCATCGAGTACAGCCTGATGCCCGCGTTCGTCGCCTTCCTCTTCGCCCTGCTCTTCATCAGGAGGAGGCAGAAGCGGCGGGCGCTGCCATAGGTGGGTTGGGCGGCCCAATTCTGTGTTTCAAGTGAAAAACTTGACGATTTATAGCGGAGAGGAGCAGTGAATAATTCATGGAAGCGCCGGCTGGCGAGGCCGTACCTACGCCTATTGGAGATCCAGTGCACGTACGTTTGCGCTTTCTCGTCCCAATCTTCTTACTCGCAATCCTTCTACAGTTTCCCACAACCTATCCGCTCCTCTTTGTCGGCCTCATCTACGGGCCTTCAGCCATGGTCAACGCGACCCGCGAGCCGTGGTCGTATCTCATCTGGACCCAACGGGTGGTCGATGTAGCCATCTTCTATGCCGCGTATCGACTTGGCAAGAAGATCGAGTTCAACAGACACTACGGCCTCTTGGGGGCTCTGGCGGTTTCGGGTGCGGTCACAGGTGGTCTTCCCCAACTTATCGGAATCGTAACTACAATAACCTCTTGTTGCCCCTCATCGCCTGCCGTTACCTCCTACGCCATCGCAAGCGACTTCGGCTCGATTCTCCAGTTCCTGGTCTCGGCATTCGAACTGTCTGCGATACCTCTCGCGGGTGTAGCCCTATCGTTCTTCAGAACGAACTATCCCTCCTCACAGCCGGAAGAAGGAATCGACCTAGGGAAATGGAAGTTGACCCCGAACCTTGGCTTCCTGGTCTGGGGTTTCGTTCTCGTGACGTTGGCATGGGCGGCATCTGGCACGGCGGACGCGATGAGGCTAGGTCTGCAATCCAGCGACCAGCTAGCATTCCTGAGAGGCTTCTTCATGGCCTCGCCTTACTCACCCTACGTCTATGACCTCTTCTACCCCCTCGTCTTCTTCATCGCGTTCTACCTGATGGGGAGGAGGCTGGAGCCGAGGAGAGGCCTGAAGCCATTCGGGCTCCTAGTCTTTGTGGCGGGAGCGCTGGGTTTCGCTGTGGGTATTGCGTTCAGCTACTATATCAGAAGTCTTGCGGGCTTGCCTGCTCAAGATATTAGCTCGTACGTCTTTACGCCCTCGTTCTTGGAGGGTGCTATCGTCCAAGGTCTCCTAGTCTTGGCTTTGGGTTATGCCGCTGCTTCGATAGGATTCGTGAGACGGGGAATTCGATGAAGGTACCGCCCCTGTAACTGGCAAAAGCAACGTCCTTGCGTGGTACTGTTTACTCTTCGTTTGGCTAAGGAAATCTAGAATGCGACTTGGAACAGCTGTAGACAAATGGTCCACAGCAAATATCAGTAGGAACGCAACAGCAAGGGTGATGATGAGGCGCAAAGCTGTCATTATGCTCCTGACTCTAGGGGTTGCTCTCTCGTTCTCCTTCTTGGTTCCTCTAGCCCCAGTTGATATCTCCCGAACTTGGTCAACCACTTGCCCTCCCGGGACTGTCGGGCTCTGCAGCATTGGCGACGGTGGTTTGCTCTTTCATGCGTATGGCTCCCTCACCTACCGATTGTTCGGAGTTGGTGGGGCATGGTATCTAGGCCACTTCGAGATTTTGCGCAATGGTTGTTACGTCATGGATAATGGCGTTCTCTGTATCAGATAGCGAGATTGCCCGTTATCACCAAACGCAGACTAGACAGAACTGGTCCGATTGTCCGTTATTAGGCGCCCGCGACTTGCCCCGCGATGACTGAAGAAGCCCAGAAGATCGGGGCGAAGATAGGGAAGTCCAAGGGCAGCCTCACGATCACGCCCAACAGGCACGGTGATATCGCCGGGGTGGAGTGGGGCAGCAGGAGCCTGACCGTCACGAGGGCGGGTGCAAGGTAGATGCCCCAAGAAGGAGGCGGAGGAAGCACCGCGATGATCGGCGGGGCCATAGTCATGCTGATTCTGACGGTGCTGGCGCCCTTCATAGGGACATTCTTCATTACGGGTGGGAACTCGGCTACCTGGAGGATTGCGGGGACCGATAACGGCGCAGGTGTGACGACCATACCAACAGCGAACGGTAACATCATCCTGCCTACCGCGATGGTCAGCAGCTTCAATCTGCTGATCACCTTCCTCCAGGCGGCACTTGGATTCTTCGGGATAATACTGCTCCTCATAGGAGCTGGAAAGCTGGGCGGGAGCGCCGCCGGCTTCCACCTCTAGCGAGTGACCTCGCCCATCGGCCGATTCTGCGCGCCACGAAGCGTAGCTGCGTAATTCCCGAAACAAGCGTTCTAGGCAGTAGAACTATATCCTCTCAGTCATTACAAGGCACGGACACACCATGAAGAGCACCACCGTTTGGACTGGACTAATGGAAAATCGCCTTCTCAAGCACCGACTTGGCATGGAGCCTCGAAGAAGAGCAGTCGGAACAACAGCCGCAGCCGCAGTCGTCATCTCTGCAATCATCGTTGCTGCGGTAACCATTGCATTGGTCACATCGCCGCCAGGCATGTTCTACCACCCTCTTCAATCGACTGGCAACATCGGTTCGAGTACACCCTGCAGTCAACCAGCTTATCTCATGCGGCTCGCCTTACGGGTGGAGGAGACGCAGAGCTTCGCCCAACAGTCGCATGGTTTGAGCTATGTACTCGCATCCGGCAATAATGACAGTGCGACAACGGGAACAAACAACGGGAAACCCTACTACTCTCCGCCAAAGACAAATCTGGCCCTCTACTCCTATGGCACGGCTTCGACGGCAGTTTGCCCCTCCAACCTCGGGACCAAGGGCGTCATCGGAGCGCTCTGGATTCATGTCCCACTCAACAGCGACGGTTCATACAACCTCGCAAACATGTCGATCTACTTCACGCCTGGAGTCTTTACCAACAGCACTGTAGCCAGTACTTCAACCGTAAGCTACACAACTATAACAACATGTGTCACAACCACCCAAGGTAGTCAGCGAGTCGTTAACTGCGGTTCTCCTAGCGTAACATACACAGGCACAAACACCAATTGTGTCATCACAGGCCAACCCGGAGGCGCCTTTCTCAGAATCCTCTCGGATTCCACACTGGCGCCAGTGACAGGTGCAGTCGTCACAGCCACACACGATCCAGCTGGCTGCATCCTCAACGGAGTAGAGTACACCAACACAGCAACCACTCAAACCTTTACGACGAACGGCACCGAATGGATGTCACTCGATACCACCAACGGTGGGAGCTATTCCTTTACGGTCGAGTATTCAGGCCACAGCTATACCTTCACAGCAGAGCTCAGTCCAGTCTCCCTGATATGCGCCACCCTGTATGTCCCATCTGGGCGAACCAATAGCACAATAACAGAGTTCAAGTCAACTTGCCCATGAATCAAATATCAAATTGCGGCTTGAAAAGTTCTGACAACGGAGAGCCTCCTCACATGGCGAAGCCAGCGATGAAAAGAACCAAGTCTCTCGTCATCGCGGTGATAGCTGTTGCTGCGGTCGCAACACTGCTGGTGGTCCTATCTCCCTACCTGTTCACCTTCCACGATCCTGGCGCAGTGAACATCAACGCGTCGTTCAACGCAACGACCGTAGCTCAGAACCAAACCATCAGGGTCAGCGTCACGGATAGGAACAGTCTCCATTTCACCAACGAGCTTCCACTGTCTGGCGACTGGAGAGTCCAGAACCTCTCCATGGGGCCGTGCGCCTCTTTCCCGTTTGGGATAGCCCTCTACCAAGGGAGGTATACCATAGATAACATCTCTTCTGCCAAGACGGTTGAGATGTACGCACCCGGCCCTTACTTCTGCAAAGGAATCGAGGCGTTTGTGAACTCTTTCAAGTTCATGCCGCTGCAGAGTGTTAGCGGCTACGTGGACCTCAAAGGATATTGGACGGCGGGAGAGACGGCTCATCCTAACGGAGGGGTTTCGGAAGGGGTGCTCCACCCGTTTGTCCCGGGAGTGTATACGTTGGTAGCTGGCGACGAGTGGGGTCACATCACAATCCTGTACTTCCAGGTCAGCGGCATCAGCCTCGAGGGCTTCTCGCTCTGCCCCTCCAATTGCGGGTATCCCAGCCCGTACCTCAGCGGCCTCATCTACTTCGGGGGCTCTTCGCCACCGAAGAGCCTGCAGCTCTTCGTCAACGGAACAGATGAAGACGTCCGACCATACAGCAATGGCAACATCACGAATTTCGTCATGCTGTACAAGGGCGGCTTCCAGAGAGCACTTTTGATTTGAAATGAATTCTTTAGATTCAGTCTATCACCGTTTAAACTTGTCCTCGGATGAAGTATGGAATTCGCGTTCAGTCGGACTAAGGCTTTGCCCTAACATAGGATTTAAGAGAGGTAAGCCAAAATCTTCTGCGTGGAAATGATGTCAGACAAAGGAGGGAAGAACATCGCATCTTACTCTTTACTCATTATCGGCTTGTTCTGGGCGATATTTGGAACCTCAGCGCTCATTACCAAAGAAAATAACGGCAGTGACTCCTCGCTTCGACCCATTTTCCTAGTGTTGTTTCCTCCTCCAGGTGACGTGGTAATTAGGGCGGACTTTACATGGAACTTAATCGGCGTATTTTTGATACTGTTGGGCCTACTTTCCTACAAATTCACGAGAGAGAAGATTGGGCGATACTTAGCGGTCAGAAGGGTAGCCGTGGTCGGCACCTCAATCCTGTTCCTCTATGGATCGTTTACCCTGAATCATGGTCTTTTCTTCCATTACGAGTATTGCTACACCGCAGGCTACCCCGGCATTCCAGGACTGGATTGCCAAAATAGTATCTTCAGCTTCCCTCAAGTCGCATTTGGAGTCGTCAGCATGTTAATCGGCTCGATAAGCTTCGCCGTTGCAATGCTTTCGAATATCAAAGTCGTCCGCTAGCGATGATATCGTAACTCTCCAGAATCCCGAAGTGATAAGCGGTGACACCTACGGGCTCCGGTTCGTAGCCGTCTTCCGAGACAATTCAACAGCTACGGCAACAACAACCGTGGTGGCAGAATAGGGATACATCCTTGAGAGCCGGATGCACAAGGATGCAAGCTTCTTGAGGGGATAGTGAGCAGGCCTCGACAGCAAGCGGTGATGAACAGCGCACCGTCCCTACTCTACTCTTCGGGGGTCCGCGGAGTGTCAAGCCTCGGATGGTGGCCTCATGACCTACACACAAATCTGCTGGGTCTGTATGCTGTAGATTTCTCCTGATGCCGGGTTCACTTGCACTAGAATGAGGAAGGGCACGTTGTTGGCTGGCTGTGGGTAGCTTGTCGGATGCGTCACGTTGGGCTGCACAGAGAAAATAAGCGTGGTGGTCGTGTATTCGTGGAATGGGTTAAGGGGACGTAACGCGCTTCCAATCGAGTTCACGCACTGTATGTCCCAGAATGGATTATCGCTGTATCGGGAGTATGAGTAAGTCCCGTTCCCCACTATCCCTTGGAAGCTTGCGCTGCGTTCAACGTTGGAAATAGCTTGGCTAGTCGGGACCGGACCCGGAACGTTCGCGAGAACCACGTCGAGGGCAATGATGGCGCCTATGATCAGAACCGCCCAAAGCGCTTTGCGCATGCCATCCGTCTCCTTGCTGTCGGGCGGTCGATTCGTGGCTATAAGATAATTCTTAGACGGTTCTGTTAACTTGTCGGGGGATAAATATGGCTCTTAAACATCGGGTGATGAAGTGAAGTCTCTACTCGTTTCGGGGATGATGATTCTCTTTCTCTTGGTCACACATCCCCTCTCGCCAATCGCCAATGCGTCAGTGGCTTCCACTGGTGTCCTTACCTTAACGCAGCCGCCAAAGCAGTCTGTCGTCGGCTCCATCCCAGTCATTCTCGTCTCTTACGCCAGCATCTTCAACGGGAGCTTGGCGGTGTTCGTCTGGGCTCCTCTGAATAACCAAGCGGGTCAGACCGTTGGCGTCTTCATAGGCTCCATGGGGATTGGTTACCACCAAACGGAGACGGCTTTCGTGCCACTGTTCAACCTCCCGAACGGAACCTACTTCGCCGTCATATTCGCCACGACCATTACTGGCATTGTGGTTTCAAATTCGTATACGATAAATGTCTCCATCGGGTGATGAAATGAGTAGACCTCTGCTTGTTGCGGGAATAGCAATTGCTCTGATGATTCTCCTTCCGTCCGTCCCTTCTGGCCACGCTATTCCGGTCGTGCGGTGCCTTGCCCCACTGAAAGCTCCAGTGGTGTCTATTGCTGGCGGCGTGTTGAGTGGGCAGACCGTTATCTCTGAGAGCTGGGCTAATGTCTGCGTAACACCGTTCAACGTCTACATGTGGGTAGACGTGACAGATAAGGTGGACTATGGCGTCGTCGTCTTTCTGGGTTCTGCATCGGTAGGAGCGAGGCAGAACGTGACAATCGACGCTCTATTGTTCAATCTGCCTTCAAGCAGCTGTAGCTGCAGCGCCATGATCTTTGCGACCGACTTGTCTGGTTTTGTGTTGTCGTATACGTTGCTTGTTTCCTTTTAGCTTAGGGTGAATTGAATTGGATAAACGGCAAACCTTCGCCGTCATTGGAACGGTGATTCTCTTGGTAGGAGCCTTCATGACTCTCTTTGGGGCAGTTTATTCTACGACTTTCACCAACGTAGCGGTTTCCCTATATTCCGGTTATCAGGCCCACACAACAATATTTCATTACTACCTATGTCCAATATGGAGTCCGCCAACGACTATCACTGGAACTGATTGCGCCATTCAAGTGTCAGGGCCGGTACCTTCGCCCCCTTCCCCACCATGCATCCTCGCATCCATTCCGTGTTCAGCTAACTACACGCTCAACTTCATAGGCATCGTCTTGATATTGCTTGGCGTCGTGGTAGTAGGGAAGGGTCGTGCGACCGCAAGGGTGGCATTTGCCGTCGAGTCGAGGGAGAATTGAACACCAAGAGGGTCAGGCTTGCCGCTCTGGCTGGGTTGATTCTTGGGTTAGCGATGCTCTTCTACGGGCTGTCTTACCACTGTCTCGAGCTTATTGGTGTCGGCGGCCTATCATGCTATCCACCCGAAATCGTCCCGCTCGAATGGGTCGGAGCTTCGCTCGCCTTCCTCTCTTTGATTGTCTTGGTCTTCACATTCCGCCGACCGAAGACCGCCCAAAGTGCAACAGCATGACCTACCACCCCACAGACGGAACAGAACCACTCTGCGTCACCCGACAGTTAACAGGGAGAACGAACACCCGAAGAGTTAACAGAACCTCTTTTCCTCTCTTTTAAGAGAGCCCCACCCACGATGTCGTGAAGCCGAAGCCGACGGAAGGGCGGATGCATAGGTGGAGCGTCCTCCTATTCGAGATGATTCTCGTGTTCTCCTTGTTCGGCGCCGCTGCGTCATACGTGTACGCACAGCAGCCGCAAGGCTTCTCGCTCACGCTGGCGAGCGCAAACTGCAGCGTCACCAACTACGTTGTCGCCAGCACCATCACTGTCAGCGGCAACGTCATTCTCGGCGGCGGCTATCCCCTGAACGGGATCTACTTCGGCGGCAACTACACGGTCATCACGCTGACGAAGAACCTGGCGTCGTTCACCGCCGGTAATTACACGTGGACGGGCAGCTTCGGCAGGGACAGGTTCACCCCGCGATCGCTCAGCTACCCGACCCAGGCGGAGGCCGACTTCAACTACAGCTTCGGCGGGCCGGGCGCTGCCCTCCTCGGCACCTCGATCCAGTACTGCGCCGTCACTGTGAGGGCGTACGGGCCCGACGGGACTCTTCTCGCGACCGCTAACGTGACGCCATTCTCGTCGACCGGGCTCTCCGCAGACTTCCTGACGCGGTACCTCATCACCCTCCCGACGATACCGAGCGCCATGTTCGGGATAACGGGCGGCGCCTGGCCCAACGGCTACGGCGGCCAGTACGGCTTCGACATAGTCGCCGGGGGGCAGATATTCCAGCTGCTCTTCTACGTGGGAATACTCGGGCTGGTAGTCGCGTCCCTGCTCTCGCTCCTCTTCCTCGGCTTCGGCGCGTTCGGAGGAGGGGACATGAACACATTCAGGCTCCTTACGGGCGCGGTCTTCGCCTTCTTCGCGATGGTCGTGATGCTGCCCCTCTACGACATCCTGGCCGTGGGTTTCAACTCGCTCTCCTACTGGATAATCTCTCCCGACGCCCCCACGTACAACGGGGCAGTGGTGATGGTCCAGGGGCTGCTCAACAAGGGCTTCCTGCCTCCGGGAGGGAGCTTCTGGGGCTTCCTGCAGAACCCGCTGGTGGGCACGGTCAACGGGATAGCGCAGGCAGTGATGTATGTCCTCTACCTCATACTGATTCCGATACTGGGCCTCGCCAGGATCTTCCTCATGGTCGCGTTCGTGGCGATCGGCCCCCTAATCATCATCCTCTCCATGATACCCCTGACGAAGCACGTATCCCAGCAGCTCTTCAGCTCCATAGTGGGGCTCATCCTGGCCGCCCCCGTGGCGGCGGTCTTCATCAGGCTGGGGTTCATGGTGCTCTCGGGCCTCGAGCCGAACGCGAACCTCCTGATCCCGGGGGGCGGTTTCTTCACATTCCTCGTGGTGGCTGCGTCCATCTTCGGCGCAGCCTTCATCCCGATGGTGCTCGCGCCGATGACCGGCTTCTTCTTCCAGACGCTCTCGCAGGTCGGCATGACCGCTGCTGCGACGGGCGTCATGGCCGGGGTGATGGGGCCGGGCGCGGCTGCGATGCCGGCGGGCGCTGCGTTCCTCACCGGGGCCAAGGGGGCGGCGGCGGGCGGCGTGGGCCTCCTCGGCCAGATAAGGGGAGGGCTGGGCGGCATCGGAAAGTCCCTTCCGACCATCTCCAAGGACGCGGCCTCGAACATGGGCCTGATGATGCTGACCGGAGTCGGGAGCGTGACGGGCGCGAGGGAGATGATGAAACCGATCACGTACAAGATCGGCCTGAAGACGCCGACGGAGACGGCCGCGAAGGTCAAGGCCGGCTTGGCCACCCAAGGCGGGCCGGGGGCGGCGATGGGCAAGATCAACAGCCTACTCGACCCATCCGTGGTGAACATGGCCAACCCGACGAGCTCCTCGTTCAAGTACATCCACGCCCAGACCCAGGGCGAGGGGCTCGACGAGAACGGCATGCCAACGGACCCCATGACGGCCGCCTACCTGATGGCTGGCAGCAATGGCACTATGAAGGCGGACGAGGCGGCCAAGCTTTCGCGCCTAGTCGGAAGCAAGGAGAGAGGAGAACTGGCGGCACATCTCAGGGCGAACCCCGCCGACCACGTGAAGCTTGTCTCGCTGATGAAGCCTGTGCAGATGCAGGAGGTTTCGAGGGTGGTGCCGGCACAGCAGAGGGTGCTGGACGACTTGGCCAACCAGGGCCTAGGTGGGAATGACGTGTCCTACGCTGGACGGGTGGCGCCCAACGGTGCTGTGTTCGACGAGACGGTGAAGTGGGATCCAAGATCAGACGAAGGTCATAATGCGGCCTCAGCCCTCCGCGACACTTGGACAAGTATGACACCAGCGCAGTATGCGAATGAAATGGTAAACCACAAAAGGATAACGCCTGAGGAGGCCAAGAACCCCTACCTAGTCGGGGCTCTTCACCAAATGACGGCGGACAAACTATCAAATCTCAACCCCAATGAGGCTAATGGAGCGACGGCCATCAGGAACATCAAGAGGAATATCGACGCGTACCAGCACTACATGAACAACCAGTGAAGCCTCAGAACCAGGACTTGAAGTCTGGCGGGATTGCCTTTCCACGTGGAGCCCCGTAAAAGTAGGGGTTCTTCTTGGCTCTCGCCTTGACTTCTTCGGTCAGCCTGGGCGCATCTATTACGCCGAAATGGAGGAAGAATCTCTCCCAGTCCTCGGGCCACATCTCGTGACCGTCCGCGTACCCACCGTGATAGGGCACGTGGCCGCCGGAACTTTTCTGGCCGAGGTCTTCTTCCGAGTAGTCGCTGACGAACTCTATGAAGCGGAATGTTACATCTACATACTTCGCCTTAGCCCACCCGACCTGGAACTCTCGCGGCATGTCCCTCACCTCCCAGATGGGATAAACCGGCTCGGGCAAATTGAACCGCTTGTCGAGGATGTCCCCCATCTTTTGCCGAGTAGCTGACCACTTGCTCCTCTCGGCCTTCGGCATCCTGTAAGGCTCCCCTTTCAGCGCCCGCAGCAACTTGGGCTCTAGATTCTTCTTCGCATCCTGGAAGAGCCTCTCGAACTCCTCGTCGAAGACCTCCTGGGGCACGTTCTGGCCGTTCAGGGCCAGGAGCAGGTCGGCGGGGCTCGCGTCAAGGGGTTTGATCCTGACGGATCTCACGTTCGCGCCGTCTGCGTACGCGACCACCAGCTCACCCCTGTCGTTGGTCTTCAACATCCTTATCGCTGCGCGCTCCACCCCCGTTATCCCGTCGCCGCCCTCGAACAGTATGGACTTGTCTGTGACGTGGACTGTCCCTTCCTTCCCGTCTAGGGAGGCCCTGAACCCCTTCTCGCTCCGTTGCGACATCTTCATTCCATTTCGTGCTTTTTACTTATTTAAACGCCAACAGAAGCAGCTCAGTTAAGTTGCGGGGTGGTGAGAGCAAATTTCATTCTCAGTCAGCCAAAGACTAAACGAAACCGGTTCTGTCAAGTCTTCGGGTGGGAGGTATCGCTGTTAATCCTCGGGTGTCGTTCGTAGACGTAGAACTATATACGTTCCAACCCATTCGCAGAATGAGGTCGTCCCGATGAGATGGAGCGCAACGGCTGCGGTTCTGCTGACAATCGTAATTGTATCCTTAGCCTTGAACCTATACCAGTATGCGTCTCCAGAATCTGTAACGGTCACTTCCACCAGCGTTTCTACGAGTACCGCCCCGCAAGCCACAGTAACGAACAGGATGAACTTCACAACCACCGCCAGCTCTGCGACCACTGTCACCATCGGCTCAGCACTGTACCAGCCCTGCGACAATTACGTGTGGAATGCGTCCAGTCCGACCCCATACAATCAGCACGTTCCCGTGCTACTGATGCGCCCCAACTCCACAGGCTACGTCTGTGTCACGTACCAGACGGCACGGCAAGGAAATCAGACGCTGTACTTGTCAGACTCGACGTACAACTCGTACCCTCTCCTTGTGAACGGAACCTATCGGTTCAACCCTATCCTCCCCACCAAATACAAATGCAGCACCGCTAACGGAATAATATCCTGTGAACAAACCATCTCTCAGTCATTCAAGGTCCGCGTGCTCCCCAGCTCTATGAGACCATCAGCAAGCATGAACTACGTCACGGTCGTCTATGCCGTGAACGCATTGAGCAATGCGACGGGCTTCTACGACGAATCTGCACCGTGGACAGGTTGCATAGGGATGCCCATGGCGGTAGGCTATTCCGCCTCGCAGGTGAACGCGTCTGACTTCACGCAACCACCGCCTCACAGCTGTTTCGTTCAGCTCTTCGTTCCGGTCGCTGAGTACGCCACGGGCATGAATGTAACATACATCAACCGCCTACAACCGTAATGTCGTCTCTTGTAACTGCTGATCACCAGTCCCCGAAAAGAAGGGCTGGCGGACCGGCTTCATCCAGAGGAGAGTCCCAACGGGTCGTACCTGTGCGGGAATTGCTACTTTGACTGCACCGATTGAGGCCAGCACCCGAAGGTTGACAGCCCTAATCAACCTCCGTCAACTTGACAGAGCCACGGAAGCGGTTCTGTCAAGTCTTCGGGTGCTGGCTGGCGTTCTTGGCAGTAGGACTAAATTGGCGCCCCCAGTATTGACTGGATGTAGTTGACGGATAAAATCCAGAGGTTAGCACTAACTCTCTTCGTCCTAGCATGGGCTGTTCTGGGAGCAGGGGCAACCTTGTCTCTTTGGGAATCAACTGCAGACATATTTCTGGCTCTTCTTCTGCTAAGTGCCATTACCTTTGCCGTGGACCTGCTCAACAGGAAGATGAGGCTTGGAACGAGGGGCAAGGTCGTAACTGCCGTTGTCGTCATCGGGCTGTTGCTTCTGTTCTTCGCACCGGCTGTGCAGACGCTCCCAAGTGGGGGAGGCACTGGAACGGAATGTAACCAGAATGGCTGCTCGGAGGTATATCAGTTCAAGTCGATAACAAACTCCCTCTGGTGCTGGGGTGCAACCTATTCGTACGCGCCGCCTCCAGCGTCTGACTTGGCGTTCGGCATCAATATGGGATGTCTGCCGCCGCTCTGAGCCTGCTCACAGATTTGGAAAACGGCGAGTCACCAGGAGCTGTTAATTCGTGAGATGCTCGTTCTGGCTTTCTAATCCTTCTTGATTCTCTGTCCTGCTGAGCTCTGGATTGGATGTGCCCTCCTCATGAGCAGCCATGCGCCAAATCCAGCGGCAACGAGCCCCGAGAGTCCGAGGAGGGTCGACGCCACGAAAATTCCTTGGAGGTACTGTTCCAGGGAGGGGACACATCCACCGAGACAACGCGGTCCGGCGTCTTGTACGTTAACTGAGTACCAGAACACGGCAAAGAGAATCGCCAAGACCCCTGACGACAAGAGCCCCGACCCGAGGAGAGGTCGTCGTGGCTTCGCGGTTCTCCCTCGAAGAATAGCAAAGGATAGGGTGATGCCGAAGAACAGGACTCCGAGAGCAACCAAGGTCGCGAAGAAAGATACGCCAGAATAGGGATACTGAATTTCTGCAAGGCCGTTCGACTGCGCTGTCTCTACCCTGATGTTGCCTGTGAATAACGCCAGCAGATACCCTAGGGCGGAGGCGATATACGAGGTGATTGCGACCCATTTCGGTAGCATTTCCCTGACGACCTTGCTCATCACCCGAAAGTTAACGGACATATTTATCACCCGTCAACTTAACAGAACCTCCCCCGCACCATCTGTATTAGCGAGGGTGCTGAACTAATCAACCCGCCTGCGGGAGCAGTACGCGCAGGCAATCAAAGGAGAGCCGCCCCCTCATTGCAGTCTGTGGTCGGGCGTATCTCAAATTC